>JAIROC010000489.1 GCA_031257735.1 Bacteroidales bacterium
TGAATTGATTGCCTACAAATGTAAACTGATGTCCCATTTCCAGCAGAAAGCGCCTGATATTATTAACTAACTCCGACTCTAATTGGTTTTCCGAATGTCCATCCGAAAGATTTAAAAAATCGAATGTGTATTCATCTTTTACTGCCAACTGCGCTTGATTCTTAATGGTATCGGGAAGTGTTTGCTCAAAATTGGTTTGATTAAGCAGGTATTTTTCGTATGTTTTGTTCTCGACATGATGAATAAGCACGTTTTTGCTCCATCCGAATTTTTTAGTCGCCAAGATATAAAATTGCCGTTCGAGGTTGTCTTTACACCTCTTTAAAATAGTAGTGTGTTTGCTCCAACTAATTTCTTGTACCAGTGGTACAAGATTTTCAACATCGTGATATTCAATATAAAATCGAGCCATAAGCCATAGGTTGCCTTCTGAAAAACCGCCTGCTCCCGGGAACTCTTTCTGCAATTCTTTAGAGAGTGTCGGAACAACTGCTTTCCCCCAACTTTCCCCTTGCTTTTCGGCAATGGATTTGCCAATTTCCCAATAGAGGGTTATCAAATGCACATTCACGGCTTTCAGCGCCTCATATTGAGCCTGCCGGATTTTCTGCTTGATTTCCGTTATGAAATCTATTTGCGGTTTTTCTAAATACATACTCCGTTTTTATTTTTCCACAGCGTGGATAATCTTACATTATATTTTAATTTATAATATTTTTTATACCCAATCGTACCAATAATAACAAACAGAATGGTAATCCCACGAAATATATTTGCATACAAATTACCGGCAGCATCTTGACTAATCGGAAATACAATCCATGAACAGTTCATCAATGCATGTAGCCAAATTACTATCCATAAATTATTATTCCACTCTGCATAAACCCAGCAAAACAGCAATGCGCCGAGTGAAGTAACTCCAAAAACAGAAAGGGCGGAATAAATATCCTTGCCTTGATACAAATGAAGCACTCCGAAAATTAATCCATTAATTAACACAGCCGGCACGAAACCCCATTTACAAAAACGGAATAATTGTCCAAAAAGAAATCCACGAAAAAACAATTCTTCACCCAATCCGGCAATCAAAACCGTTACAAAAAAAGCATTAACAGTCAAAGAAGTATTTATTGTTCCTTTAACCGCGTAACCAATAAACATCGGGACAGTGAACAGCAAAGCTAATGCAAAACCGGAAAAGAATCCTTTCAGTTGCAGGCCTGTACTTGCCACAAGATTTCGTTTATGAAGCCACAGCAGCGATACAAAAACAGGAATCGCACCCAATAGATAATCTATTAAAATTTTCAAGGAAGAGGGGAATGTATCCGGCGCTATCCATTTTCGCGGGATATGGTAATACCACACCAGAAAAAAGCATAAAAATGCAACGATAATAATTAGTGATTTTTTTAAATTCATATTTAGCTACGGTTGATTATTTGTTCCACTTCACGTATTAGTTTTTGTTTATTATGCGTCCACGTAAGGTGTCCAGCCAGTGGCTGGACACCCATACGTGTTTATTTCCCTGCCAACAGCCCGATTATTTGCAAACTCTAAATCTTTCATGTTTTGCTTTTTTGTTATAAAATAAATTTCCAAATATCTTCCACTAATAAATTATCAAATGTTTTTATATGGTCTTTCAAAATATTTTCGGATTGCATATTGGGTCTAATGTCGCAATAATAGACACCATCAAGCGGATTAAGTTTTACAGTATATCCTTTAAAATGACCCGGTAAAAAAGTGGTATTAATTCCATATTTATTTTCCTGTCGTGTATTTTTTCTTTGTACATCATTAAGAAAAACGGCAATATGTGGTGTTTCTGTTTCCGTCAGTTTATTGTACAGAAATTTGTCGATAAATATTTTATCTATCCTGTCTTTACTGGATGTTTTAATTGAGCCGACTACTTTAATATTATTCATTTTTTCAATTATCAAATCATGTTGATAGCTCATATCAAAGGCTTTCGTTCCGTTTACCATCACTGGCACCTGAACAATTCCCGACCTACAGTCAATTCCTGCCTCGCGAATAATTAAGCGAATGAACTGCTCGAACAAATCGCCGTTCAATTTGCGGGCAGTATTGGATTTTCCTACAGGCAACCCATCCAACGCCGCGCCGATAGATTGTTGGACGGTATATGTTACATTATTTAAAATATTCCGAATGTTCCTGTTCCTTTTATCAATTGTCGTGATATTTTGTAGTATTTCTAAAAAATCTTTCGCCGTTTTTATAAAGTTTTTGCTGTTGTACATCAAATTTGTATTGATGGGTCTTGTAATTTGGAAGCCTCCTTCTTTTGTATATTGAAAGAATTGATAATGATTTTCATTTTGCGAAATAATTACCGCTTGCAATCGGTTACTGACATAAGTCAAATATTCCCCGCAAAATTGGATGTATGCCTTCAAATCTGTAAAATATTTTTTATCCTGTGCTTTATTTAGCAGTTGTTTCAAGTTCATCGGATAGCATTCCTCCTTTTTTGGTTTTCAAAATCATATCTAATCCATGTTTCGATGCTCCAATCTTCGACGAGTTCAATGCGGTTGGCCGCCCAGTCCAGATATTCCGACGAAAGGTCACAGGCCATCCATTTGCGCTGTAACTGTTCGGCGCAAACCGGCGTTGTCCCCGAACCGCAAAAAGGGTCAATGATGAGGTCGCCCACATTTGAGGTCGCTAAAATGAGCTTGCGTAAAAGTTCTTCTGGTTTTTGTGTCGGGTGAGGGGTCTTTTCGTGCATGCCGTTACAAGTGGTTGGCGTTTCGATAAAATCCTGTGGGATATCCAAAATATCTTTAGGCTTCGCGCCACGTGGATTTGGTTGCCAAACAAAGTTACTATTTTTGCCGTTCCCGTATTGACTGGTTTCGGCCTGTGGATGAACCGGATATTTTAATGTGTGTTCTCCGTAGGGGACGCGGATTTCATCAATATTGAATATAAATTTTCTTGTTTTACGAAAATGTAAAATACTTTCGTGGCTTCGTCCCCAATCTTTTCCTAAATTTGCTTTGTTTTTATAATGCCAGATAATCCAGCGACAGGAGTTGAAATATTTTGTTGCCGGATGTTTTATATCCGCGAGGATTTCTGAAAATCCGCAGACAAACAATGTCCCGGTCGGTTTTAAAATTCGTGCTGCCTGCGCTATCCACTGCATGGAAAAGTGTATATACTTTTCCTGACTTTCGAAAGTATCCCAGTCTGTTTTTTTAATATTATAAGGAGGGTCGGCAAAAATCATATCAACACTTTCGTCGGCAAATGTTTTCAGCCAGTCTATACTGTTGCCTTTCCAAAGTTGTCCATTTTGATGCCGGTAGAACAGTGCCGGCTTTCCGTTATCTTCAAAGTCTTCACTTATGCGTGCTCCTTTGTACAGGGGCTTTCCCAAAAAAACAGGTATTTCTTTATTCCGTATCATTGTTTTATACATTGTTTTTCGCTTTTGTAATTTACCTCCCTGCCAACTGTCCGATTATCGGCAGCAGGCTGTTTTGTATCATATCGCTTAGCCACAGCGGCGCAAGGCCAATGCCGGCAATACAGGCAATAAGGACAATGGCGGCCGTGCGTTCATACCACACGGCGT
>JAIROC010000496.1 GCA_031257735.1 Bacteroidales bacterium
AAGGAGTATGTTGCTTACAATAATAGTAGGGGGAAACCAATACTCTCACTTTTCCAAGTAAATTCAACACTGACAGAAGTTTTATTTATTGAGCGTTGTTTGAATCTTCTAAAACCCGGTGGACGTATGGGAATTGTATTGCCCGAAGGAGTATTAAACAATTCCAAGTTGCAAGAAATTCGCGAATTTGTGGAAAGTAGAGCAAAAATATTGTTAATAGTGTCTATTCCGCAAGATGTTTTTATGGCTTCTGGAGCAACAGTAAAGCCGAGTTTACTGTTTTTTAAAAAATTCACCGAACAGGAAACCCGACAACATGAAACAATAGTAAAGGAGGCGGAAAAGCTTGCAAATGAAAAATATGAATCAGAATTAACACTTGTTGTCGAACAACTTGCTCTGAGAGGAAAAGATACGCTTGATGCTGCAACGAAAAGCGCATTGAAATCCAAACAAAAAGAAATCCAAACAAAAAGAGATTCTGAAATTAAAGCATTGGTAAAAAAAGAATTTGATTATCAAATTGCAATGGCAAAAGTAGAAAAAGTCGGCATCAATACTACCGTACAGGAAATTGAAAATGAATTGATTCCATTGGAGAAAGAATTTACGGAATACCGAAATAATGTCAGTCTTTGGGGAAAGAAAAATAATATTTAAAGATATGCAAATACATAATTACAAATATTTCTTTTTAACTCATTTTGAAAATATACATTTTTGGGATGTAAATAAATATGCTCAACATACATGGGATTCCATATATGATAAGGTTGAGTTGCTAAATTGTATAAATGAAGAAAATAAAAAGCATAAACTATATAAATATCCAAAAGAAGAATTTGGAATATTGGGCATAAACAATAAAGATGGCATTTTTGATGCTTATTTACAAAAAGGAAAAGAAATAAATCAAGCCTACAAGTATATGGAAGATGGTTGGCTGGCTTATAATCCATATCGGGTTAATATCGGGTCAATTGGTATTAAAAGAAAAGAGCAGCGCTATCAATATATTAGTCCCGCTTATGTGGTTTTTAGTTGCAAAGAAAATTTATTGTCCGATTATATATATTTGACATTCAAAACAAATGTCTTTAATCAATACATCAATAAAAATACTACAGGTTCAGTTAGACAAATCTTGTCATTTGATACATTAAAATCTTTGCAAATACCTCTTCCTGCATTATCAGACCAACAACGGCTTGTAAATAAATACAACACGGCAATACGACAAACTGAAAAACAAGAACAACAAGCCAATAAAATGGAAGAAGACATAGAAAATTATTTGTGCGAAGCATTAGGGATAGAAAAACAAAAAGAAGAAAAATGGGAAATGGGGAAATTATATTTTGTAGAGTTTTCTGCAATAGTGCAATGGAGAGTAGAAAAATCATTAATGCTCAAACAGAAAAATATACTTAATTCTTCAAAATACAATAATGTGGCATTAATAGACTATGCAGATATAAATCCCTCTACCAATATTCGTTATATAAAGGATAATGAAAGTATATCATTTGTTCCAATGGGGTGTGTATCTGATATATATGGTGAAATTATTTCTATGAGAGAGGGAGAAAAAAGTAATAGTAAAGGATATACCAGATTTCAGGATAATGATTTAATTTGGGCAAAAATAACTCCTTGTATGCAAAATGGCAAATCTGCTGTGGCTAGAAATTTAAAAAATGGATTTGGATATGGCTCTACTGAATTTCACGTTTTAAGAGTAAAAAATAAAAATTTATCAATAGATTTTTTACATTTATTGCTCAGAACAAATAAAATACGAAAAGATGCCGTTCGTTATTTTACAGGTTCTACAGGACAACAACGAGTTCCAAAATCATATTTGGAAAGTTTGTCAATACCTTTACCGCCTCTTACAATACAAAATAAAATAATTATTCATATCAAGTCTTTACAAGAACATATAAAAACTCTTCGGCATCAAGCAGAAAAGAACAGAAAAAAGGCTATAGAAAATTTTGAAAAAGAAATATTTAAATAATAATGTCATGCAAATACAATCACTTTACATTGATGATTATAAGATATTGAAAAAGTTCAACATTGAGTTTAGCAAAGATATTTCAATTCTTGTTGGTATAAACGGTTCAGGTAAATCTACCATATTAGAAACTATTGTACAAATATTTAGCGATGCAATACTGAACAGGAAATCGAAATTTGCGTTTAAATTAACTTATATTTTGCGTTTTGAAAAAAGCGAATCTCAAACCGATATTATTGCCGTTGAACTTTCTTCGCTAAATAAAGGCAGTGAAATAACATATAAGGTAGAAATTTCAGGTAGAGTTTTAGAGAAAAAATTTGATATTGAAAAAGAGTTTGGCTCTATCTATAAAATATATCCGAGCAATATTGTTATATATTATTCAGGACTTGCAGAAATTATGAAAACAATCTGTTTGCCTCACGACGAAATGCTTTCTAAACAATATCGAGAAGGAAATATTGCAGCACAAAGACAATTCTTTTATTTTGAGCCTGCATTGTTTGATATTATTTTAATCAGTCTTCTATCTTTTGAATATGGTAATATACCCGAATTTTTAAGAGACAAAACAAAAATAAATGGATTTCGAAGCATAACAATTCGACTGAAAAAACCTGATTGGGCAAAACAAAAATTAGATAAATGGTGGGGCGCAAGAGGTGAAGTAAAAGATTTCTTGAATTTTCTTAATACCATAGGAACGCCTCTTATCATAAATGAGAGCAACGAACAACAAAAGGGTAGAAATGGGAATGTAGTAATGGAAGCATTTCAAAATGAATTTTTAAATATTACTATTATTGGACAAGAAAAATTATTTGAAATCAGAGAATATTTTACAGAAGAAAAAACATTATTTAAAATGCTTAATACATTATATATTGATGGTTTTTGGGATAAGACAACATTTAACTTTGTAAGAGAAAATGACGATAAAAGTTCTTTCTCTCTTTTAAGCGAAGGAGAGCAACAATCTATTATCATAAAAGGACTTACTGAATTACTAACAAGCGAAAACACGTTATTTCTGTTTGATGAACCCGATACTTATTTACACCCATTGTGGCAAAGAAATTTCATAAAAGAAATCATTACATTTAGCGAGAATAGTTACAACATTTCAAATCATTTTCTTATTACCACTCATTCACCGCAACTATTGAGTGATGCAGATGCAGGTAAAACAGAAGTAAAAATAATGGAGGATGGTGATATTGTGAAAATTACACCTAAATATTATGGTAAGGACATTTGTACAATTCTTTATGAATTAATGGGTGGTGTTGAAAAACGCAACGAAATAATAACAAAACGCCTGAATGAATTATTTAACTTAATAGAAGATGAAAATTTAGAGAAGGCAAAGCAAAAATATGATGAACTTTCTTCTCTATTAGGAGAAGACGACTCTGATATTGTGCAGGCAAAAATACAAATTGACTATTTAGAAGAAGAGCAAAATGAAACAGATAATTAAAGACAGAGAACCTCGTTCATTAACAGAATATAGACTGAAACAAGATTCCACTTTTAATAATCTTCCTCCAAAGGTGAAGCAAGAATTAAGAGAAAGTTTATTAAAGGAACAAGGATATATTTGTAGCTATTGTATGAAAAGGATTCCTGAAAATGAGGGAATGAAAATTGAACATTATCAATGTCAATCTCAACGACCAGAATTACAGTTAACATATTCCAATCTTTTAGGTGTTTGTATGGGAAATGAGGGAAAACCAAACAACATGCAGACTTGCGATACAAAAAAAGCTGACACCACATTATCTATCAATCCTTTGAATCAAAACTGCGAATTACTTTTTAAATACAGTGCAATGGGCGAAATCAGTTCCATTGGTGGTGATGTTGAAATAAATAGACAATTGAATGATGTTCTAAATCTGAATATGCAAACCTTAAAAGAAAATCGTAAGCGAGTATATATGGAAGTACAGAAAAAAATTAAAAAAAAGAGTAACGGGAAATCAAAGCAAAGTAGGCAAAGAGATTTTGAAAAGGAAAGAGATGGATGGCTAAATAAAACTAATGGTAAATTCAAGCAATTTTGTATGGTAGCTGTTTATGTTTTAAATAAAGAAATAAAGAAATAAGCAAATATGATTGAAAAAGAAATACAGAAAAAAATATAAATTATTATGAGAAATATGATTTGGGTAAAAGGTAATCCGAAGCCCGTAAAACTTTCGGAATACGACAAGGAAAAGTTGAAAAAGCGAATAGATGTGGAACTCGAAAAATA
>JAIROC010000511.1 GCA_031257735.1 Bacteroidales bacterium
CACACATTCTATTTACACATTAAAGAGTGCGAGTTCAGGTACAATTTTCGAAACCAAAATATTTATCTAATTTTACTCAAAGAACTTAGAAAATTACCTCTTAACTAATCTTGAACCAATTTTTAAAATTAAACATTTAGAATTATTTTAATTGATAAGGAATGGCTATCGAACATATCGCTATGGCGATCCACGACTTCTAATCAAAGTAATTCCACCAACATACGGTGAATTGTTAACCCCAAAGAACGTGCGACGTGTTAAAAATAATACATCGTAACAAATATGGCAATAAAGAAGAATATATGCAAATGAAACAGCTCGTGGCAAGAGCAATAACTTTTAAAACGATCCTACATAGCCATTTCAAGGTGTTTTTATACAAAAAACGACTCTACATTACTATTTCGAATGGATTTATATATAAAGAGATGTTTTTATACCATCCGACTCCACTTCCAGTTTCAATTTGGAGTGAACCCTCATTTTAAAGCAAGAAGAATCACTTTCGTCCGCAAATAAGAAAGTTCAAAAAAAGTTACATGCAACCTTTTTTATCTCACTGAAAATTACTACCTTTGCATATGATTTGAGAGGGCGATACCGCTCATATTCCAGCCCAACTTCAAGCTTCAAGGCGAAAATATAGCTTTACAGACATAAACATATTGTTAATGCAAGCAACATTAAAAATTAAAAGGGGAAGTCCAAAAGTTACCCCTTTACTATGCGCTTGGTAGCTATATTTTCTGCTTCGGAAATGAAAAATCCTATATAGATATAATTTGAAGATTAAAAAATCTAGATTTTTATAACGCATTAATAGTATAGCTATGAGCAAAATTACAACCATTAACGCTCCAGAGTGAGCAACCTACCTAAGTGAAAGAGATAAAAAGACAGATAAATTATGATTTGAAGCACTACCTGTAAACTGCATATTCAACAAAGGAAAAACAGGCTGTGGAGGTACAGAATACGCCATTAATCAGGACGGACATACCATCATTGCCGTACCATTTGTATCGCTGGTAAAAAATAAAATGATTCCGAATGAAAGGCGCAAGTATGACGTATTCGGAGTACATGGAGATGTTAAGAAAGCTGATTTTATAGACTACATCAAAAGTTACGATACGCTAAAAATTATCGTTACCTATAACTCCATCGGTAGAGCTATCGATATACTTTCAGAACAAGGATATAACGTCTATAAAGATTTCTTTTTGCTGGTTGATGAATATCACCTACTCTTCAACTCCTACTCCTTTAGAATGCTAGCAGTTAAAAACCTTTTAGAAGTAGCACCAAATTTTGAACGAGTTACCTACATGAGTGCAACTCCAATTGAACAGGAGTACATTTTAAAAGAGCTGAAGCACCTACCTACGGTTATTATTAAATGACCGAATCCGATAGAGGTTACCATACATTCACGCTACCAGAAAAAGCCTGTCGATTATGTAGCGTATCTCTGTAAAAGAGTAATTGCAGAGAATAGAGAGGGCAACCTGCACTTCTTTGTAAACAGCGTAGATTTTATCGCATCAGCAATAAAAAAAGCAGAGCTACTACCTGACCAAGTAAAAGTCGTTTGCTCAACTAGTGGCGATTCAGGAGCTAAAAACGCTCGCAAGCTAGGTATGAATTTCCCAATAGAACAACCGTCTGACCCTGTAAAGAAAATTAACTTCTATACTTCGACAGCCTTTGAAGGATGCGATATCTATGATGAGTTCGGACGAACATATATCGTTAGCGACTCGTCCAAATCACATACCCTTGTGGACATATCTACACTATTCATTCAGATTTGCGGACGTATTCGGAACTCTATGTATGCAACGGATATAATACACATTTACTCTACAACCCGATATAGTGAAGATGTATCGTTAGAGCAGTTCATTGAATCAACAGAGAAAACGCTTGCAAAAGCGGTTAAGCTGGTAAAAGATACAAATAGCGTAGCAGAGGATAGCAGGCGAACCATACTTGCTGCGCTTAAAGATAAGCTCAACGAAGAATATGTAACGATAGATGAAAATAACGGATTGCTGGTTGTAGATAAAAACTTACCTAAAGTGGATATTGTCAACTTCAAGATTACAAAACAGCTTTATAGGAACTCTATTACCTTACACAATGAACAACGTAGAAATGGCTTTGGTGTTTCAATAAAAACGGTAACCGTTCAATCCCCTGCCGATGAGCTGGAGCTGAATCCGAAAGCAAAAATATCTTTTCAAGAGCTGTTCGATGAATATGCTGCAATAAAGGAACAACCCATTACATATAGCTTTGACAGCCCTCACTATAAGCTGGAGATTATTGAAAGTAAGAATTCACTCATAAAAGAGGCTTATGAGAAGCTAGGTAAAGTAGAAGTACAACGCCTGAAATACAACCAAACGAACATTCAGAGGGAACTGGTGAAAAAGCTGGATATATCAATCGAGAATAAGATTGTTAAGCTATTGGATAAAGTAATTGCACATCATGAAGCAACTCCAATTTCAGCAGTTAAGGAGGAGCTGCAAGCGATTTATGATGAGCTAGGAGTTGCCCGAAAAGCAAAAGCAACAGACCTTGCAAGCTGATATGAGATAAGCACTACTACAAGAAAGGTAAACGGTAAGAATACGGCTTGTATCGTCATTATCAGAGATAAGTTGGTAAGGGTAAAATAGAACAACCAATGAAAGGGAGTAAGATATTTGCTCCCTTTACTTATTTCGGCAAGTGCTATATTTTTTGATTGTAAAAATGAAATTCCTATATAGAAGTATTTATAGGATTTAAAAATATATACCGATAAATTTTGTGTATATGTGCTTTGAACGAGTAACCTAATTAGAATAAACACCCCTCTCAATTTGGTTTGGGGAATTTTTATTTACAGAAAGGTTACTTTCTAAGCATTATTGAATGATGAATGAGGTGATTTTGCAAAAATCATTCTTATAACCCCCTCTAAAATTGTATCATCCAAAAATCCGTTTTATTTTTAGTAGATTTGATTTGGAATTACATTTTCTTATTAAGTATAGCCCGAAGGGCTCATTGAGCTGAGATAATCAACTTTTGATTTAAAGATAATCAGAGAGTTCACTCGCTACGCTCGCTCATAATAAATGATCAGAAAAATTACTATTTTTACCTATAATTATATTTTGTTTTAAGACATAATCATCTATTAAAAGTTTTGGTAGAAAATGCAAAAATGTTGATGCAAAAGACTTATTAATTTCAACAATTAAATGAGGAATATGGAACTGCATGATAATACATATATAAAAACAGAAGGACTTCTTTGGGAAGGTGTTCTAAAAAGCGTTGCAAAATCACCTAATAAGTTACAGCCAATTTTTGAAGCAGTTACTAATTCATTAGAAGCTTTGGCTCTATTAAAAAGACAAAATCCCAAATCCGTAGGAAAGGTTATTATCGAGTTACACTATACCAAAACTCTGTTTAGTGATACAGAAGAAAGTAAGATTGGCTTTGATAGAATAGTTATAAAAGACAATGGTATCGGTTTTGACAATGAAAACTTTGATAGAGTTTTTAGGTATAAAGATATTCGTAAAGGATTTAACAATAGAGGGTCTGGTAGATTGCAGTTTTTGCACTATTTTGATAAAACACAAATAGCAAGTATTTTTTATAGCGAAGGTGAATATTGGCAGCGAGATTTTGTTTTATCTAAAGCTAAAAGATTTGTAACAGATAACAATGCTACAATATATTATATTGGAACAAAGAGTTCAGATATTCAGGGATTAGAAACAATTGTTTCTTTTCTTACGCCTCTTGATGACAAAGACCAATCTTTTTACGAAGAACTCGATATTCAGGAATTGAAAGAAATCATTATTAATAGATATATGATGATTCTGTGTTCACAAAGAGATAATTTACCTGAAATTAGAATTGATAAATACATAAATTCAGAATTAAAGGAATCAACTCCTATTACGGTAGATGATATTCCTGAATTAGATAAACAAATTACATTCGGGATTAACTATTCAAAAATATCAAAGGATTTAAAACGGGTAGAAAAGGATTATACTCATTCGGAAAATTTTACTGTAAGTGCTTATAAAATTGGGTTTGATAAGTTAAAGCATAATAGCATAAAAGTAACAAGTAAAAACGAAGTTATAGAAAATATCAAAATCCGACTTGAAAATCTAAAGAATGATGATTTTATAGATAATAAACGATATTTGTTTTTTATTTCAAGTCCTTATATTGATGAACTTGATGGTGATGTGAGAGGTGATGATATTATCTTTCTAACTAAAACCGAATATAAGAAAAATGCGAAAGAATATGGATATGCAGGCGACCAAATATTATTGGATGATGTGGAAGAACAGGTTAATGATAAAATTTCTTTAATGTATGATGAGATAAAGAAAAAAGCAGAAGACAAAGTTGAAGAAATAAAAAAACTTACAGAAATGTTTCTGTTGAGAGAGGAAGTTGTTCAAGAGTTAAGAATAAGCATTAATGATTCTAACGATAAGATTTTAGAGAAGATATATGCTGCTGATGCAAAAATAGTAGCAAATCAAGATGCAGAAATTAAGAATATAATTGATTCCCTTGAATCCCTGAATCCTGCAAATAAAGATGAATATCAGGAGAACTTTGAAAAGTTAGTTACTGACCTTGTTTGTAATATTCCTTTACAGGATAGAACAACATTGTCTCGTTATGTGGCAAGACGTAAATTGGTGCTTGATTTATATGATAAAATACTGGACAATAAACTAACTGTTCAGTATGAAGGTCGACGTAATAATGACGAATCCCTTCTTCATAATTTGATTTTCAGACAAAAGTCAGATAATCCAAGTGATAGCGATTTATGGATTATCAATGAAGATTTTATCTATTTTAATGGTTGTTCTGAAACTCGATTATGTGATGTAAAGATTGGTAATGAAAATTTTTTTAAAGACGAGTTTAGTGAGAAAGAAGAGGAATATCTAAGGTCATTAGGCGAAAACCGAATGGAAGAGCGACCTGATATTTTAGTATTTCCCGATGAAGGTAAGTGTATAATAATAGAATTGAAGAATCCTAATAGGAATATAGGGCTCCATCTAAATGAAATTACTCATTATGCTTCGCTTATCAGGAATTTCACGGCAGATAATTTTCAGATAGATACTTTTTATGGATACTTAATCGGAGAAGGTATTAATCAGCAGGATGTTCGCACTTATGATGGCGATTTTAAGGCAGCATATCAATTTGATTATATGTTTAGACCTGCAAAAACAATTCCTGGCGAATATGGACGCAAGGATGGTTCTTTATATACCGAAATTTTAAGCTATAGAACCTTACATGAAAGAGCTTCAAGACGGAATGATATTTTCATAAAGAAAATAGGATTATAAACAAAAAAATATTCAAGGAAAGTATGGCTAGTACAAATATTTATTGGCCTATATTCAAGAGCATAGAGCAAGAAACAATTAAATTGAGTTATAATATTCATTTTGATGATAATCAATTAAATGTTTATTCTACAAAAATCATGGATTTAATCCTTCGTGCAGCAGCAGAAATTGAATCTATTTCAAAAGAACTTTATAAACTAAATGGAGGTACTAAAACTGGGGAAATAAAATTTGACAGTGACGCTATAGAGCATTTAAAAGATAAATGGTTGATAGATAAAAAAGAAGTCATTGTAAGTCATCCTAATTGTTTTCAGACAACAAAAATCATTATGCCTTTTATTAAAAATGAAACAAGAACGAAAAAAGAATATTCTACTTACGGTTGGAATAATGCTTACCAAAGTTTGAAGCACGATAGAGCCAATTCAATGCATTTTGGTTCTATAAAGTATCTATTTGATATATTAGCAGTTCTTTATATATTAAACATATATTATAAGGACGAAAATTTTAATTTAGGCACAGATAGTCAAGGAGTAAATTTTCCAATAAATGTAGGTTCTGACTTATTTTCAATAACGTTGTCTAAGGAAAAAGGAGGCTTCTTTGATGGTTCATATCATAAGAATATCGATTTTGATAGGTCTGTTTATTTTTTAAAAAAGACTCAGAACTCTCTTCATAAAGAAGCAAAGGCTATGGAAGAAATTAATCAAGAACAAAACAATCTTCTTTTAAGTGATCTTAAAATTAATGAATATCTAAATGGGAAAACAATTATAGATCTTAATATGGAATTAGCAATAGAAATTCTTGGGAGGGAGGACTTTTCTAAACTTTTAGGTCGCAATTCAAAACTTCAAGAATTTAGAAAAGTATTGAATGATACTAAATATGAGGCAATATTAAATAAAAATCAAATTTGAAAATCTAGAATAGCATTAACATATCCATCAAAGTAAATTTGTTACCATCTTCTAAATTAGATTATTATTTTCCCACTACGTTTTAATAATAATTCATTTCCCATCTGAAGTTATATGTAGATTTAATCCCTCTAATCCCTCTACTTATTTATCTCACCCCCTCTGCTCATCCATTGGGGGATTTTATTTTATTTTATTTCTATTCACTTTATATATAAAACCGATTTTAATTTTGTTTTTAAATACACCTCTCAAAAAAATCACTAAAAATTCAATTCTTCATTTTCAAATTAGCAAAATTCATAAAGTTGAGGTTGAAGAGTACACCTCACTTCCAAACACTTTTCCATTACCTATAAAACAAATTAAGACAGTTTCAAATACCAAAAGTTGAACACCTAAAACGAAAGAAAATGGAAAAGGTAAAACGATTGGTAGATATTCACATTATGTACTGTCAAAGCTCGTTAGTAAAGAAGCTACTGCTAAAAGGGTTGCTATTTGATGACTATCCGTTCACAACAAAAGAAATAATGGAATGGTGGCTGGTATCTTCATGGTTAGCTGAAAAATTATCATTTAATGGCGAAGTTGTGTTATATGATTATAACTGTCATTGGTGGGGAAGACAAACAACAGGACAGCCGATATACATAGATGATGTTATGCATCTTATTGCAAATTCTTGAGCGAATAAGTTAGTGACATGATTTTGGTAGGGGGTATATAAAATGGAAATATTGAAAATTGTGTCATCCGAAAAAATTAAGACAAAACCAATTTATTAACGGCAACAGCCTTTATGAGAGGAATTTCGAGTATTATTGCTATCTTTGCAATGACATATTGAAAACACGAAAGTGTAAGCTAGTTCTCAGGTAACGAATCTGACAGTTCAACAACAAGCAGAGAATAGGCTAACTCTCTCACGTCATATCTTTTTTTGGCGTGGGCTGTTGCTTATTTATCGCTTGTGGGCTTTGTCAGAGCCTGTTACCTTAGATTGGCGCAGTTCCACGCTTTCTTTATTTGAAAATACCGTATTTGGAACTGGACGGTAACCAAAATCACAACCAAAATGAAAAGATTTTTTCTATTTCTAATGCTGCCTTTATTGGCTATTACATTTACTTCATGCTCTGATGACGATGATAACAGAGAAATGGCAACTAAACTATTAAAGAAAATAGATTATGGAGCTGATGGATTTGAGTATTTTGAATATGATAGCAGCGGTAGGGTTAACAAGCATACCTATACTAATGGTTCGCATACAGATGTAACTAATATTACCTATGCTAATAACACCATTACCTGTACAGATGATAGTGGGAACAAGGATATATATACCCTTGACGATAGCGGTTATGTTATTAAGCGAGAAGATAGCGATGGCTATAGCACTACCTTTTCATACGCTGATGGCTATCTAGGTAAAACTGAAGAATATAGTAGCGATGGAAGTCTTTCGTTCAGCTTTACCTATACTTGGAGCGCTGGAAATCTTGTACAAGCTAGCTACAACAATGGTTCTAGTATAGAAATATACACATATAACAACCATGAAAACAAAATAAACTTCCTTAATGGCCTCATGTTGGGCTACTCGGATTTAAAGGCACGATGAGTAAGAATTTACCAGCAACGCTTACAGATTCTTACTCAACATATTCATATGAATACACATTAGATGGTGATGGCTATCCAACACAAATCATAGTAACAGATAACGGAAGTCAAGAGAAAATATACATAACCTACTATTAAAAACATTCAGCCCCATTCCTAAACGGAGTGGGGTTACTATCGATTTATAAAGATAAATTATTTACAATATCAAGATTATTAATCTATCTCGGAACTAATTAGAAAGTTAAACCACTAGTTAAACCGTTCTATGAATAGGGTAATAAAGCAAGGCAGACATTCATTATTTACGACTGAAAATCAGGCACACCCTCAAACAATGGTGCCATAGCTCAGTTGGTAGAGCAAAGGACTGAAAATCCTTGTGTCCCCGGTTCGATTCCTGGTGGCACCACTGAAGAGAAAAGTAAAAATGAGAAAATCCCTGAAAGTCAATCATTTTCAGGGATTTTTGTTTTCTCTAAAAGTGCAAAATATTGAAATATATGACCTTTTTGGTGGCGTAATCGGTGACTTTTTCGAGACTACTAAAAAAAATAGTCGCCAATTCAGTTTTAATTCTCTGATATGCTGTATTTTGCATGATTATACTTTAAGCTTATTTCCCTAATTTTAAACCATTAAATTATAGGAAAATAAGACGAAATTCATTCGGAGTTTTGTTCTTCTTAAAGAAGAACCAGCTGTTAAAAAACGGCGAGGCACCGGTAAGCATGAGAATCACCGTAAATGGTAAGCGTGAGGAAGCGCGAACCAAGAAAAGTATTAACCCTTCTGTTTGGAACCAAGCCAAAGAATATTCAAGAGGCAGAGATCGGAAGTCCTGCGACCTGAACGAGTATATCGAAACGACGCGGATAAGGCTTTCCCAAATCTTCACCGAGATGGAGCAGAATGGAAAGACCATCACCGCGACCATTCTTAAAAATAAGTTTTTCGGTATGGATGAAGATGACCGTAAAACGTTGGTCGCTTTCTTCAACGAGCATAACGAAAAATGCCGTCAGCTGATTGGGATTGATTATGCAGCTATTACCGTTCGGCGTTATGAATGTTGCTCCCGTTATCTTCAGGAACTTATCCGTACAAAGTATGGCGAGGATGATTTGCTCTTAAGAGAAATAAACGGCGAGTTTGTCCGTAACTTCGAGTTCTTTACGAAGACGGAAAAGAAATGCGCCCAAAACACAGCTATCCGTTATATGAAATGCTTCAAAAAAAGTTATTCATTTGGCTATCGCTAACGAATACATCACTCGTAATCCCTTCGCAGGTATAAAATTCAGTGAAGTTCCGGTTAACAAAGAGTTCTTGACAATGGATGAAATCAATTTGCTGGCAGCGAAAGAATTTAAAATTCATCGGTTAGAACTGGCGCGTGATGTGTTTTTATTTTGCATATATACCGGATTAGCATTTATCGATATTTACAACTTGCGGAAAGAACATATAGTCGCAGACAATAACGGAAACCTTTGGATACGTAAAACACGTGAGAAAACCAATAATATGTGTAATATCCCATTATTGAGTGTTCCAATTAAAATACTAGAAAAATATGAAGGTCATCCTACATGTATAGAGAAAGGTGTTTTACTTCCGGTTACGTGTAATCAGCGTATGAATTCTTACCTGAAGGGAATTGCCGATTTGTGTGGTATTAAGAAGCATTTGACGACTCACATGGCAAGGCACATGGATTTTTCCTATCAGCTGAAAACAAGCAAGTTGCGATAAATTTATTCTTGATAGGTAACGGTTTAGAAACGAGCGAAGTTCACTTTTTTACCTTACTTTGCTTTTTACATCCAAAGAACGACTTACATTTACAAAGTTAACAAAGTTTATATAGCAAAAAATATATTAAACCTTTTTCTTGTCATAGCTTCTTTCTTGACTTTATAATGGAAATTTCTATGTTTTATCGAGTGATTTTAACCTTAAATAATATTCAAAAATTATGAAAAATTTTTGCTCGAAATATTCCAGAATCTATTAAAATACTCGGTTAGTTTTTCCAGAACAATATTACGTTTTTTTGTTCTTTCACCAGTAGGTGTAAATCGAGAAACGGGAGGTAGAACCTTAGTTATTGCTGTTCCGGTACTTTGAATGTAGCCATCACGAAAGGCATTATCTATAAACTTATAAGTTTCTTCTTTATTTAGGTTTTCTTCTTCGATGATTTTATTTATTTCCTCTAACTTCTTATTCTCTATAAATGTTCTCCACTCATCATCTACCTCTGTCGAAGGTGTTAATGAGTCCACAAATTGCTCAATAAGGTCTTTTTTATTTCGCAGTTCGATGCTCGAATCTATAGCTTTCGTTATGGTTATAAGTATTTCTTTATCTTCGAAATGACTATCTTTATACTTCTGTACCAGCAAGAGAATATAGTCGATATTTATTTCTACCTGCTTGATTAGCTCCATTTCGAAAACAATATCATCGTTTACATTTTCACTGTCAACTTTGCTTTTACCTCTAAATTCGTTATAAAGATTAATATAAATACTATGATAATCCTGAACATCGCGTTCGGTTAATATCTCTTTGCCTAAAAAGTCATCAAATGTTGAAAGTACATTTCTTAATCTCAGAATGGCACTATATAACTTTATAAAATCTTTTTGATTCTGTTCGCCAATGATGAAAACTCCTATCGGATATTTTTCTAATAGTTCCTGTACTAAATCGGCATAACCTCGTATATCCTTTTTGCCATCTTGGTAACCATTATAATATTCATCAAAAGTTTTAAGTAAAACTATACCTTTGGCTTCTTTATTGCCGAATAGAGCTATACTTTCATTGGTGGCATCTTCCAGATTCTGGAAACATATAATATTACCAAATGTCTTTACGGAGTTAAGTATACGGTTAGTTCGGGAATATGCTTGCAATAACCCATGCATCCGCAAATTTTTATCCACCCAAAGGGTATTCAAGGTTGTGGCATCAAATCCGGTTAAAAACATATTGACCACAAGAAGCAGGTCTAATTCCCGGTCTTTAACTTTTTGGGAAACATCTTTGTAATAATTCTGAAATTTATCACTTGACGTGTCGAAATTCGTTTTAAACATTTCGTTGTAATCCTGAATCGCACAATCCAAAAAATCACGGGAACTTTTGTCTAAGCCGCTGGTATCTTCCAAATTTTCATCTTCAATTATTCCGTCAACATCGGGTTCGTTTACCCCAAAACTATAAATAACAGCTATCTTTAGTTTTTTATCACTTGGCAAATCTGCCATTTGTTTCTTAAATTCCGCATAGTATAGTTTAGCATTAGCAATGGAGGAAACTGCAAAAATAGAGTTGAATCCTGCTAGCCTCCTTTCTTTGAGCTGGTAAAAGCTATTTCTCTTGGTTTTTTGGTCGAAGTGTTTACGGATGTAACTTACTATATTGTTGATACGTTCAGGGGATGACAATGCCTTTTCACGGTCGATATCCCATACTTTTTCATCTACAATATTTTCTTCTTCTCGCATAGTACTAATGTAATCAATACGAAAAGGGAGTACGTTTTTATCGTTGATGGCATCAACAATTGTATAAGTATGCAACTTGTCACCAAAAGCCTGTTCAGTTGTTTTTAAATTAGCTTTGCCGCTGCTACTTGAATTTATTGCAAAAATGGGAGTGCCGGTGAATCCGAAAAGGTTATATTTCTGGAATGTTTTAGTAATAGCTGTGTGCATATCTCCAAACTGACTGCGATGGCATTCGTCAAAGATAATGACAATACGTTTTTTAAATACTTCGTGAGTATTACTCTTTCTTATAAGCGCCGAAAGCTTCTGTATAGTTGTGATTATAATACGGACTTTCGGATCGGCTAATTGTTTTTTAAGAATCTTTGTGCTAGTATTACTATTGGCAGCACCTTTTTCAAACCTGTCGTATTCTATCATGGTTTGATAGTCGAGGTCTTTACGGTCGACCACAAACAAAACTTTGTCTACATTTTCTAATTTGCTTGCGAGTTGAGCTGTTTTAAATGAGGTTAGAGTTTTTCCACTACCTGTCGTATGCCAAATGTACCCTCCACCATTGATAGTACCGTAGGATTTATAATTTTCTGATACATTGATACGATTTAAAATTCGTTCGGTAGCTACTATTTGATACGGACGCATTACAAGCACCATCCTGTCTACCGTAAATATACAGTATTTAGTAAGGATACTTAAAAGAGTATGCTTCGAAAAGAATGTACGGGTAAAATCCATCAAGTCGGTAATGGGCTTATTAGTCGCATCTGCCCACCATGAGGTAAATTCAAAGCTATTACTGGTGCGCTTCCCTTTTCGGGGTGTACTTTTTCCTATTTCTTTCAGGTGCGAAAACCGTGTCGTATTGCTGTAATACTTGGTAAATGTCCCATTCGATATTACAAATAATTGCACATATTCAAACAGTCCGCTTCCACTCCAGAACGATTCACGACTATAACGATTGATCTGGTTGAATGCCTCCTTAATATCAACTCCTCTTTTCTTCAGCTCGATATGCACTAAAGGCAAACCGTTGACTAGCACCGTTACATCATACCGGTTGCTACGCTCGCCATTCTCAGTAGTATATTGGTTTACGACCTGTAAGTAATTGTTGTGTATTCCTAGTTTATCAATCAGGTAGATATTTTTTATCGTGCCGTCGTCTCGCGTAAGTAGCTGTATATGGTCTTCCTGTATGATGGTTGTTTTTTCGACTATTGTATTATTCGGATTAGCTATTTTAGTTTTGAAAAACCATTCCCATTCGTTATCCGAAAACTTAAAGCTATTAAGCTTTTCTAGTTGTGTACGTAAGTTAGTTATTAAATCCTGTTCGGTATGAATACAAAGATATTCGTATGCTTGACCTTCCAGCTGCTTAATAAATCTCTTTTCTAACTCCGCTTCGGACTGGTAAGTTGTTTCGCGACCATATGGCGAAGCATATTCGGCAACAACGGTACTTTCTGGATTTTTGGCTACAATATTATATGGTTTAGTCATGGTTCACATATTGTTTAAAGTTCAACAATTTTTCCCTGTAATATTCGTATTGCTTTCGACGGGCGGTTATTTCGGCAGGCAAACCTGCTGAAATATCGTTTACTAAGCTATCGAATTTATCCAAAATGGAAACAATTCGTTCCTGCTCTTCTAA
>JAIROC010000093.1 GCA_031257735.1 Bacteroidales bacterium
GTTCAAACGATATGATTATAATGAATAATGATATAGTTGTAATTTCTTCTATAGGTTATCCTTTTCATTTTGGCTATAGTGGTTCGAGTGGAACGTATAATATTGATTATAATAATATATATGGTTCGACTTATATCGCTGGTACAGGGTCGGCAAATTATGCAACGCTGGGCGCATGGAAAAATTTCATGCTTTCGGATCTTCATTCAGTAAGCGTACTGACGCCGTTTGCAGATGACCCGCCAACGAATTTGAAACCGATAAGTTATAAAGGATTATCCTGTCCAGCTGTACCAGCTGTCATTGACGATATAGAAAAGGAAAGTCGTGCAAATATTACTGCTATGGGAGCCTATACCTTGCCTGTTTACAGCGAAGATTTGACCCTGTTAAATGTTCCTTCATGGCAAACAACGCTTATAGTCGGTCAAACCGTTAAGGTCAATGTAGACATATCAAATACGGGAACAAATCCCATAACGGATGTAACTTTCGGTTGGAGCCTAAATGGAGATTTGCAATCCGACGAAACATGGAGGCCAACAACGGCTTTAACTTCTTCCCAACAGGCTAATATTCCCATTGGAACATTTCAGGTAAATAATGCTACTACATTTGAAGTTGTTATATGGATAAAATCCATAAACGGACAAACGAGCGTCGTTACATGGAACGATACCCTCTCTGTTGTTTCGACAGATGTTATTCCGATGGCAGAATTTGTAGCTCCCTTTGTAGGCGATACGATTTCAACTTTAAGTTTTGAAGTATATGCCAATATCAATGATGTAACCGGAGCGCCTGCCAATGGAACATATCCCATATTGTATTTGGAAGCTATAACAGATATTAACGCTTACCATATTTTTGATAGCGTAGTAATGATATTCACAGGCGGAGTATGGACGGCAACTGTTCCGAAACAATATTATGCAAGCAATGTAATATATACCTTAGTTGTAACGGATACTACGGGATATACATTTTCCGTGAGAGATACGGTATATATCAAGTATCCTGATTTTGGAAGAGTAGACGTTACGATTATCGGAACCGGTTCGCTTGGCGGAATGAGTTATGAAGGAGGTTGGGGTATTCCTATCTATTCTGCTTATAACTATAACTGGTCTCGTTCCCTTTATTTGTTCAATGAAGTATGTGCAAGCGGTTCTATTTTGGGAACATATATAAAGGCAATAGCATGGCAGTCTAATACGGTATCAGGGTCTTTCACGAATCAAACCTGTTTTATGCGCGCCATCGATGCGGTGTCCATTGGAGGAGGCTATGTAGACCCGCTTAATCCTGCGAATAATTTTCAGCAGGTATGGACAGGTACGCTACATGTATTTCCCAATAACTGGGCAGAATTAACGCTGGATGTTCCTTTTTATCTGCCTTACGGTAAAAATTTAGACATTGTTTGGCATAACGAACATGGCGCAGGTTCAGGTAACTTTGGGCAAAACTGGTATCAGACAGCAACGCCTGGCGGCGCTATAATGTCAGCGGTTGAAAGAGGTACTGTATCCCTTTCTAAAACAAGCGATATGCAACCGAAAGCAACTCGAACGAATTTGAAGGTAACAACAGAAGACGGTACCGCCTTTGACCCTTACGAAGGAAATAACTTAGGTCTCGTATCTATTGTTTCCCCGATAAATAGAGAGGAAGAAACCTGTCTGTCTAACTTTTTACCTGTAAAAGTAACTTTGCGTAATCTTGGAAAAAACAGTTATGATTTTTCAATAGATTCAATTACATTGCATGCCGAAATCATAGACCCCTATCAGACTAAATGGACACTGTCTACCGTCGTCAATACGGGAGAACTTGTATCAAGCGAAATGCGACCTGTTGAATTGTCCCCCTCATTCCCACTCATGGAAGCAGGGCAGTATCAAATAAAAATGTGGGTAGAAAGTTCTGTTGACCAAATAGTATACGATGATACACTCTATTATGTGTATGAATCTGGACGTGCCGGCTTACCAATAGAAGATGATTTTAGCAGCGGAGTAATATCCGATAAATTTGTCAATCGCTGTATAGTACCCGAAGGCGGAACAGAAAAATGGGAACCCTATATCGACCCAAGTTCAATCATAACACCTCCCGAAGGTGGTGGCATGTTGCGCTATGTTGGTTCATACGGAACACAGGCTCAATTAAAAACCCGTCAATTGGATTTGTATAGAGTAGTAGACCCGAAACTGACATTCTGGTATTATTATGATAATACAGCCTCCGTTTTGGATAATTCCTATACGGAAGTAAGTGTAGTAGTAGATGAAACGCCAATCATAGTAAGAACACTGTTTAGAAAAGGCACAACAACAGGCTGGGTAAAAGACAGCATAGATTTAACGCCATACATAAACTATCAATGCGTGTATGTACAGTTTGAAGCTATGAATAAATATAATGCCCAATCGGCGCAATATTTATCGTTTATCTCCCTGACCTCTACGCCAGACTTATCTGTGTCGTCAATATTAATATCGCCGGAAGTGGCTCTTTGTGATTTTGCAAGCAGAGATTTGTATGTTGTTCTGTCCACAACCATGAATCAGACAATAGATTTCTCTATAGACGAGCCGGATTTGGAAGTAGTGGTCGGTTCTCAAACCTATACCTATCCATTGCGAGGTTCAATACAGGGAAATTCTTCGGATACCTTCCTCATTCAAAGCGATATTGATTTGACAGGAATTACAAATATCAAGGCTTATCTGACAGTTCCTATGGACAGATATGCACTCAATGATACGGCAAATTATGTGATAGATATTCAACCCAAACTGTCTCTAACGGTAAAATCTTTAACCGAAGGAGTTTACTGTTTCCGGATAGGAGATAAAGTTCGACAGGAAATTACGCTGAAAAATGAAGGGAATGTAAATCTGTCAGGGATACAGTTAGAATTGCGCATAACAGCGGGCGATGATTATTCAGAAACAATCAACGAGACAAAAACAATAGATTTAGCTAAAGGCAGCGACACGACGTATCTCTTTGAAAATGCCTATACAGTTCCCGCCGAAGCAATCTATCAAGCGCTTGTAATAGCTAAGTTAGGATGTGATGCCAGTATCAGCGCTACCAACTCTGTAGACGACGAATGCGCAGATATGCACGACGTTTTAGTATCAGAACTTATTCGTCCGAGTGGAGAAGTAGATAATTCAGGTTCTGTAGAAAATATAAGCGTTTCCGTAGAAAATAAAAGCATTACCAATCGCTTCCTGAATATCCCCATTACAGCAGTAATTGAAGATACAAACGGACAAAGACTGAATAGTCTACAAGGAAATATTTCTGTGATTGAAGCTTCGTCTACAATTGAGTATACATTCCAGAGCGCCTACACCGTACCAAGTGATATTTCATCGTATTCTATACGGGTTTATATCAGCAAAGTTGATATTTATCCCGAAAACGATACGTTAGTTTCTTCCCGTACGACAAAGAGTGTAGGAATAAATACGAAAGGAGAAATAAATGCCTTTACGCTTAAGCAAAATGTTCCTAATCCAGCTAACAAAACTACACGTATAGATTACAGTGTACCCGAAGCAGGAGAAGTGATATTCCACGTACACAGTATCACAGGACAACGCTTATATTCAAAAACGATAGAAGTAACACAAGGCGCGCACAGTCTGGCTCTTAATACGAGTACGTTCTCCGCAGGCGTCTACTTCTACTCCATAGAATATAAAGGACAACGCCTTGTAAGACAACTAATAATTAATAACTAAAAGAATTATGGGTTATGAGTTATTTTAGATTGACAACTCATAATTCGTAATTCAATTTTTATTGTTGTTGAAAAAACACTTTTTCATTTTGGGGCTGCTCAGTAATTGGGGAGCCCCTTTTCTTTAATTGAAAACTTCATCAATTGAAAATTGAAAATGAGCTAGGCTGCTCTTACGGGCGCTTCGCTGCGCTCGCAATGACAGCATTATATCGGCATATTTCCGAATGGTGAAGCAATCCTTATCCGACAGCGCGTCATTGCGAGAATCCACCCTCCACCAAGGTGTTGGGAAAAAAGAGCAATGACGTTTGTGAAAAAAGTCAGCAAAAAATATGGGTTATGAGACAAAGGAAATTATTTGATTATACATTTGTTATATTTTACGTCATTGTAAGGAGCACAGCGACGTGGTAATCCCAAAAAAAATCATATTCACGTGCTATATAATCGAAAAAAACATATACCTTTGCAAAATAAATTTCGAGATGAAAATAACAAAAATAAATTTTAGTATGAAGAAATATTTTATTGAGACACTTATTGTTACAGTAGTAGCAATCTTAGGAGTTGCCTGTTCGGGAAATAAAGAAAAAACAGAACAAAAGAAATCTGACATGCAACAAAAGGTAGAAGAATTTGCAGAGGTCGAATTAACAGCCGACCTGAGTAATCTTACAGAAAAAGAACGTCAGATGATTGCCGTCTTTATTGATATTGCAGACATCATGAATGACTTATTTTGGAAACAGGCATTTGGAGACAAGTCTGTTTTAGACACAATCAGCGATAAATGGACGAAAAAATTTGCGATGATCAATTATGGTCCATGGGAAAGACTAAATGATTTAAAACCGTTTGTTAGCGGTTATGGGGAAAAACCACTTGGCGCACAATTTTATCCACCGGATATGACAAAAGAAGAATTTGAAGCGCTAAATGATACGAATAAAACAAGTTTATACACTGTACTTGTGCGGGATGAAGCAGGTAAATTGAAATCTGTTTTCTATAAGGATTATTATAAAGATCAGTTGAATAAAGTGTATGAGTTGGTGCAAAAAGCTATTGAATTGGCAGAAGATCCCGGATTGAAAAAATATTTGGAACTGCGATTGGAAGCACTTAAAACAGATGATTATCTGGCAAGCGATATGGCATGGATGGATATGAAAGACAGTAAAATTGATTTTGTAGTAGGACCTGTCGAAAATTATGAGGATAAACTTTTTGGCTATAAAGCCGCTTACGAAGCCTTTGTTTTAGTAAAAGATATTCAATGGAGTAATGATTTGGCAAAATTTACAAAGATGTTGCCTGACTTACAAAAAGAATTACCATGCGACCCCAAATACAAACAGGAAGTTCCGGGTACGGAATCAGATTTAAATGTGTACGATGCCGTATATTATGCTGGAGATTGTAATTCTGGAAGTAAGACAATTGCAATTAATTTACCCAACGATGAAAGAGTTCATTTAGAAAAAGGAACACGTCGTCTGCAATTGAAAAACGCAATGAAAGCAAAGTTCGACAAAATAATGATCCCCATCGGAGATACCATTTTGGAAAAAGAACAACAGAAAAACTTGAAGTTTGAAGCTTTCTTTTGGAATGTAACTTTCCATGAAGTTGCTCATGGATTGGGGATTAAGAATACGGTTACAGGTAAAGGAAACATTCGTCAAGCCTTACAGGCTCAATATTCTGCATGGGAAGAAGCCAAAGCAGATATTCTGGGACTTTTTATGGTGGAAAATTTAATTGGAAAAGGTGAAATAACAAATATCACTGTTGAAGAAGCCTATACGACCTTTATTGCCGGGATGCTTCGTTCCGTACGGTTTGGAGCTGCCAGCGCACACGGACAGGCAAATACAATGTGTTATAATTTCTTTGAAGAAAAAGGCGCTTTCACCCGTAATGCAGATGGAAAATATCATATTGACATCGAAAAAGCAAAACAGGCATTAAGAGATTGGGCTGCATTTGTTTTACAGATAGAAGGAGAGGGCGATCTTGCCACTGCTATATCCTACAATGAAAAGAATGGAAAAATAAATGAAAAATTACAGGGAGACCTGGATAAGATTAACAATGCAGGTATTCCTCGTGATATTGACTTTAAACAGGGAAAACAAATACTTGGAATTAAAT
>JAIROC010000614.1 GCA_031257735.1 Bacteroidales bacterium
ATTGCGACAATATGCTAAAGGTAAGATCATATTTTCTGGACCAGGCAATACCAACTAATTCTTTATGTTACAATTGTTTGAACAATGGAAATAATGTTGTTGAACCAGTTTGTGATTTGAAAAATTTGTAAGAAGGAACAAATAATTGGAAAATTTTGAGGATCGTAATCACATAAAAAGGTTTGTGGGTACAACCATAGATCAAAAATTAGTTACCATTAAAGGCAATTCATTTCTTGAATACCGAAATAAATTCGAAAAAGCACGAGATTCTTATGTCAGAGGTGAATACCCATTAGAAATATCATTTGATACAGTATCATACTGTAACTTAATGTGTAAAATGTGTTATCGCAGTTTTTTATCCAATACAAAGCACGAAAATATGCCCATGGAGATAGTTGATAAATTGGTAAAACAGATAAAAGAGTTTCGTATTCCATCTGTTAGGTTTGCGGCCCAAACGGAATCTTTGCTTCATCCTGACATTTCCATAATCTTGAAAAAGATTACCGGCTGTGATCTGCTTGACTGTTGGATAATAACAAATGGAGTGTTTCTTAGTGAGTATATAAGGGAAATAATTATTGATATTCCTGTAACGGTATTAAGTGTTTCACTGGATGCGGCAACACCCAAAACATATAAAAATATACGGGGGGGGGGGGGGCTGGAAAAAGTAAAAGATAATATTATGAATTTCTTGTCTCTTAGGCAAAAAAGAAACTCACCGCTTCCTTTGCTTCGGGTTACTTTTGTAGAACAGGCTGATAATAAACATGAAACTAATTTATTTCTGGATAGTTGGAAGGATATTGCAGATATTGTGGACATACAAACATTCAAGGATTATTCGATTTTAAAAGATACGCCATCAAAACCCAATAATAAATCTTTCAAATGTTTCGATCCATTTTTTAGAATGGTTGTTAATTATGATGGTCAATTGTTCCCTTGTTGTCCGGGTCCGATTTATTATAAATCAATCAATCCTGTTTTTATTCAGAATGTCGATATTAAATCTTATTGGCAGAGTGAAGAACTGTTATCACTTACACAATCGATTAGAGATAAAAAATATCCTGAATGTTGTAAGAGATGTTTGAATGTAATGGATATATAGCATAGATAAAAGCTGCCATGTATACTAAGAATTGCATTGGGGGAAAAAATGAACTCAAATAGGTTTGAAAAAAAGATTAGGGTCGTAATATTTGGCGCTCGTGATGGAGGCATAAAATTAACAAAAGAGATAGAAGAAAAACATCTTCCCTTTGAAGTTGTCGCATATTTGGATAATGATTCGTCTCTGTGGACAATCGGGGGGGGGGGGGGGGTATTAGGTAAGCCTGTATTGCCTCCGGGTGAAGTTGTAAACTGTGAATATGATGAAATACTATTGGCCGTCCTTGATAAGGATTCTGTCATCAATCAGATGGTAAGTAAGCATGGGGTTGATATAGATAAAATCAATTGGCAATTTTATGAGATAAGTTACAAGCGGCCATGGTTGAAGGTATTGACAGAGAATGCACAGTTTATCAACGATAATGTTGCGGGGGCCTGTGCTGAATTAGGGGTATTTCAAGGGGATTTCGCACAGCATATAAATGAACAATTTCCTGAGAGAACGCTGTATTTGTTTGACACTTTTGACGGACACCCTGAAAGCGATATTGAAAAAGATGTTGAGATAGGATGTGCAAAATCACGATATCAAAACTTTAGAAGTACAACCAGTGTTGAATTAGTGTTGAGTAAAATGAAACATAAAGAAAAAATAGTAGTCCGCAAAGGAATATTTCCTGATACTTTAATGGGCCTGGAACAAGAATTTGCTTTTGTAAGCATTGATGTGGATTTGTATAATCCAACACTTGAAGGATTAAAATATTTTTATCCCAGGTTATCCAAACACGGGTTAATATTTATTCGTGGATTTTATTCAGAGTATGACCCTGGCGTCAGAAAAGCGGTACTTGATTATAAAAATAAAATGGATATTCAAATAATATCAATGGGTGATCATAATAGTATTATAATACCTAAATAAAAATATGATATCACTCTGCATAGAATCTTCCCACCAGAAAGGCATGGGGCATCTATTTCGGGCCTTAAATCTAATTGCCTGCTTGCAACAGCGCCGGGAAAGGTTTATTGTCCTTATTAATCGGGACAAAGCTGCCAATTCCATCCTTGAAAATAAAGGCATTGACTATGAAATAGTTGATTTATTGGATTTTACATCCGATTGGGAAACATCGCTAATAAAGAAGCACCACATTGATATGTGGATAAATGACCGACTTGATACGGATATACGGCATACAAAGCAAGTAACAAAAAACAATGTAAAACTGATCACCTTTGATGACAAAGGAACAGGGGCAATATTTGCGGATATACATGTCGCAGCCATGCTGTTGAATGATAACGATAGATCAAAAATAAACGGGAAAAAGATATTAACCGGTATCGAATATCTTGTTCTAAACAAGGAAATTGACAATTACAAAAGAATTCGGAATCGCCATGATAAAATTATCATAACCTTGGGCGGCAGTGATACTTACGGCGTTACACTGGAAGTTGTTAGAAGGCTAAAAAAACTGAATAAAACGGCAGCCATTGTAATTGGTCCCAGTTTTGCGCACAAAAAAGAACTTGCCGCAATAATTGATGACCGTTTCACATTAAAAGAAAATGTTCATTCATTGATACAAGAATTTGCGGGCTATGATCTGGCGGTTACCGGCGGCGGCATAACACCCTTTGAGGCAAACGCTTCCGGCCTGCCCTGTATGATTATCGCCAGTGAAATTTGGGAAATAGACAACGGGACTTTTTTAGATCGCTTGGGCGCATCTGTATTTACCGGATTTCGGGATAGTTTTAAACTTGATTTGATTGATAATGATTTAATTATTGAAAAAATGAGTGCCATTGGTATGCAGAATATATCAACAAATGCCGCAGAAAAAATATTTAAAGAAATTGACGCATGATAAATAAAACTGTTGTAATTCATCAGCCTGATTTTATGCCTTATTTGGGATTTTTTCATAGGCTGCTTAATGCGGATTTGTATGTAGTTTTAGATAATGTTCAATTTGTAAATAGTAATAGAGGCTGGCACAAGAGAGATAAGATAAAATCATTAAAAGGGGAAGCATGGATAACAGTTAGTGTAAAAAAACCGAAACTGAGTACTAGAATATGCGATGTACTTATTGATACGTCAACCGGTTGGCGTAATAGTCATTTAAATCTTATAAGAGAAAATTACAAAAACGCCGCGTTTTTTAACGAAATACTCCCATATATTGAAGACCTATATTCTTTTCAATGTGAAAAACTTGCTGATTTTAATATAAAATCTATAGATATGCTTCTAATTTTATTTGATATTGCCATCGATCAAGTTTTTGCAAGTTCGTTGGATGTCCATGGAAAAAGCAATGAATTATTGGTAGATATATTGAGAAAAGTTGGCGCGAATATTTATTTGTCCGGTATCGGCGCGAGTGATTATTACGACCCGGCTCCATACGAAATGGCCGGAATTAAAGTGATGTGGCAAAATTTCAAACATCCTGTATATCCCCAGCAATTTGGTGAATTTATTCCTTATTTGAGCAGTATTGATCTTCTTTTCAACTGCGGAATTGAAGAATCACGAGAAATTTTACGGGGGGGGGGGGGGGGGGGGGGTAAAAAATTATTTAATTTTTTATTTTTAATTTAAAAAAAAGGTTTTTAATATGGTATGGTGCAGGCCGAAAAAAACAGC
>JAIROC010000037.1 GCA_031257735.1 Bacteroidales bacterium
ATTACGCTTTCATAATGTCATTTTGTCCATCATGAAATAGAATTAAAGAATGTCGCTTTTACAATGGCTGAAAGCCATAAATCATTAGCACAGTGGCAACGCCCTTCAATAATTGAAAACTGAAAATTGAAAATTGAAAATTGGCTAACGCAAACAAAAATAACTCATAACTCATAACTCATAATTCATAACTCATAATTCATAATTCATAATTCATAATTGATATAATTGATTACGCCCTTTCAGGGCTTAGTTTTTAGGAATTTACGTTACACAGGGCGTTGCCCTGTGCTATTGATTGCGGGCTTTCAGCCCTTTACCGTTATTTTCTGATTACAATTATACATTGAAGAAATGAATTTATGCGTTTTCGGACAGACACGAGTTATGAGTTAGGCTGACGCAAACTAAAATAACTCATAACTCCGTTCGAATTTTTTCATGTAGAGAATAAACAGCACAATCGAAATCAATGTAATTACACCGCCGATCCAATATGAAATGATATAAGTCAATCCGAAAGCATGCACGATGTAAGTTACCGCGACCATAGTCATAAATAAAGCGGGAAGCAAAGGAACAAAATACCATTTCTTTTCCTGAAACATGTACAAAGTAACCGCCCACAAAGTAACTGCGGCTAAGGCTTGATTTGCCCATGCAAAATATCGCCAGATAATTTCAAATCCATTTTTGTCTATTAAACTGTAGATCAAAATAAGTAATCCGACAACAAATAAAGGGATCGCAATATATAAGCGTTTGAGTACAGGTTTTTGATCAAAATGTAGAAAATCTGCAACAATCAAACGTGCAGAACGAAAAGCCGTATCTCCAGAAGTAATAGGCGCAGCTATTACCCCCAGAATCGCCAAAACACCACCAATAATACCCAACCATTTTTTTGTAATTGCATCAACAACGATGGCAGCATTTTCTCCCTGTCCAAGAATTTCTTTTCCCTGATCGGTATCAAAAAAGAAGTAAGACGCGGCGAATGCCCATATCAACGCAACTATTCCTTCTGTAATCATAGAACCCAAAAAAACAGGTCTGCCATACTTTTCATTTTTCATACAACGCGCCATCAAAGGAGATTGTGTAGCGTGAAATCCAGATATCGCTCCACAGGCAATAGAAATAAACATCATCGGAAAGACAGGTGTAATGTCAGCTTGAGGATGTTTGTTTTGTAAGCCTTCCCAAATTTCGGGAAGCGGCGGCTGATAGATAAAAATAGATAATAAAATTCCTAACGCCATGAATAATAAACAAAATCCAAAGACAGGATAAATCTTTCCGATAATTTTATCAACAGGCAATAAGGTAGCAAGAATGTAATAAATGAAAATAACAACAATCCAAAACATAGTGTCAAGGTATGCAGGCGTTAAATTGGCTAACAATCCCGCAGGTCCCGCTACAAAAACAACGCCCACCAAAATCATCAACACAACCATAAATATACGCATGATTTGTTTGGGTATTTTTCCTAAATATTCTCCGTGTATTTCGGGTAAACTGACTCCGTTTTTCCGTAAAGAGATCATTCCCGATAAATAATCATGTACCGTACCTCCGAAAATACATCCGAAAACGATCCATAAAAAAGAAGCAGAACCGAATTTTGCGCCCATTATCGCCCCGAAAATAGGACCTAATCCCGCAATATTCAAAAACTGTATCATAAATATTCGCCAAGTCTTCATCGGGATATAATCAACCCCATCTTCTTTGGTATAAGCAGGCGTCTTTCGGTTTTTGTCTATGCCAAAATTCTTCTCTATCAGTTTACCATAGATAAAATAGCCCAAAACTAAAATAACAATTGAAACGATAAATGTAATCATCTCTATAAAATATTAGTCATGTATAAATATTCGTTTTACGCGTTGAGAAATACCTGTTAATAATTCATATTCTATTATTGATGAACTCCGTGCAAGTTGTGAAATCGACAGTTCCTTGCCAAAAATAATAACAGTATCTCCTTCTTTGGCAGGAATATTGGTAATATCCACCATGCACATATCCATACAAACGTTACCGACAACGTTTGCCAACTTTCCATTAATCAAAACTTTTGTATTTCCGTTACCCGCCGATCTCGGAAATCCATCTGCATAGCCAATAGGAACTGTTGCAAGCACAGTATCTTTGTTTGCCTTCCATTTTCGGTTATATCCAACTGTATCGGAGGCTGTGATGTATTTTATTTGTGAAATAATTGTCCTTAAAGTAGCCACATTCGACAGTTTATTGGTTGGCACAAAAGGATTAATTCCGTACAAGCCTATTCCCATTCTCACCATGTCAAACTGATACTCTGGAAAACGAGACATCGCCGCTGAATTTGAGATATGTTTAAGCGGATAATACCCAATCTGTTCCGCAATAGATTGATAACATTCAGAAAACAAATCAGCCTGATGTTTTGTAAAATCATTTTCTTGTGGATCATCCGCAGCCGCAAAATGCGAAAAGATACTCTCTACACGAATGTTCGGATTATTTTTCAGTATTTGCACTAGTTCAGAAATATCTTTCTTTTCAAAGCCCAGACGATGCATTCCCGTATCAATTTTCAAATGGATATTGACATTCTCTCTGTGAAAGTTTTGCTCCATTGCCGATAAAAGCAAATGCAATATCCGAAAACTGTAAATCTCTGGTTGTAATTCGTATTTTAAAATCAATTCGAGACCCAATTCATCAGGATTCATCACCATGACAGGCAAGGTGATATTCTTATTTCTCAAGGAAACGCCTTCATCTGCATAAGCTACCGCTAAATAATTCACGCCGTAAAACTGTAACGCATTAGCAATATCAATATCACCCATCCCATAACCAAAGGCTTTGACCATTACCATTATTTTTGTTGTGGGTTTGAGCAATGTACGATAGTAATTCAAATTATCAATAAGAGCAGGAAGACTTACCTCCATAACCGTTTCATGTGTTTTCAGGCTTAAATAATTGGATATTCGTTCAAAATTGAATTGTCTGGCGCCCTTGACCAAAACAATTTCGTTGTCAAGTTTATTTGTATCAAAATTAGAAAAGAAATCATTTGTTGTTTTATAAAATTCCTTTTCAATGGTGAAACTGTTATTCTGACGACCAATAGCTTCTCCAATACCAATGATGCGATGAATGTTTTTGTTTTCTAAGAGGAGTGCAATTTCCCTGTACAGCGTATTTTCCGAACTTCGACTTTGAAGAATATCCGACAAAATGACAGTTCTTTTTTGATACTGATGCTGATTATTCATCAAATCCAAGGCAATTTGGAGAGAATTAATGTCAGAATTATAGGTATCATTGATAATCATACAACGATTAATGCCTTGCTTCATTTCCAGGCGCATGGCAATGGGCGTCAGTTTGGCAATCCGTTCAATAATGATCTCGTTGGAATAGTCCATGAGTAACATTGTTGCCCAACAATGAATAACATTTTCAATGGCAGCATCATCTACAAAAGGAATTGTAATAGAAATCTCCTTTTCTTTATACAAAGCCTGAATAAATGTTTCGATAGAACGTTTCTCGATGGTATTAATGATTAAATCAGCATCTTTTCCGCGTGTACTCCACGAAAATAAACGTATTTTTTTAAGTAATTCTGTTCGCATCAATCCTTCCATGATAAGTCCATGGTCGCTTGAAACAATCAAAGTATCTACATTTCGGAACAAATTCAGTTTTTCGCCTACTTTCTGTCGAATATCCATAAATGCTTCATCGTGAGCAGAACCGATATTGGTAAAAATTCCGATAGTAGGCTCTATAAATTTTTTGAGCGTGTTCATTTCGTCGGGTTTGGATATTCCCGCCTCGAAAATTCCTAATTGGTCATCCTTAGACATCTTCCAAACCGACAGCGGTACCCCTATCTGAGAATTAAAACTGTTTGGAGAATAGACTATCTTGTTATCAGGACACAACAACTGATATAACCATTCTTTAATAATTGTTTTTCCATTGCTGCCGGTAATTCCGATGACAGGTATGGAAAACTTCTTTCTGTGAAACTTGGTCAATTGATGCAATGCCAACAAGGTATTATCAACAAGAATAAAGTTTGCCTTTGGATAGTCTTGCATTCTATCGAAATCTTTGTTTACCACAAAATTATACACATTCCTTTTGTACAAAGAATCTATATATTTATGTCCATCATTTTTTGCAGTTACCAGGGCGAAAAACAAAGCATATTGCGTTCCCTGTATTTTTCGACTATCATACAACAAATCCTTGATAAGATAATTCTTATCAAAGTTAGCCTGTAAGTTTCCATGTACAATAGTCGCTATCTTTGAAACAGTATACATATATTTTTTTATAAGGGTGTATTATTTTCGTTTTTGTTTTGATCTATATAAGACAGATATTGTTTTCTGTTTCTGAAGATATCGCAGGCACAATAGATAGCATTCCGGAAAGCATCAGGTGAAGCCAAATCTTTACCTGCAATTTCGTAAGCTGTTCCGTGTGCGGGGGAAGTCCTGATAAAAGGCAATCCTGCTGTATAGTTTACACCTTTTCCATCCGACAAAATCTTAAAGGGTATCATCGCCTGATCGTGATACATGGCTAAAATTCCATCAAATTTAGTGTATTGTCCCGAACCAAAAAAGCCATCCGCCGAAAAAGGACCAAAAGTATATATTCCCTGTTTGAAAGCATCTTTCATAGCAGGAATTATTTGACTTTGTTCTTCCTTTCCAAACATACCATTTTCTCCCGCATGAGGATTTAATGACAGAACGGCAATTTTGGGTTTTACACACATAAAATCCTGCTGTAAAGTTGTATCAAGGGCTTTCAGTTTGGTTTTAATCAATCCTTTGCGCAGTATTTTGGGGACATCAGACAAAGCGCAATGTGTTGTTACCGTTCCGATTTTTAAATTTTCGGCAATCATCAGCATCAAATAATTATCGCTATTGAATTTTTTAGCAAAATATTCCGTATGACCTGCAAAAGCAAATGCTTCCGAATGAATATTATGTTTATTAATCGGCGCTGTTACCAAAACATCTATTTTTCCTGCAGCAAGGTCTTCGGTTGCCATTTGCAACGAAGCTAATGACATTGTTCCTGCTAAATCGTTTGATACACCCAGATTAACTTTAACGTCTTTATCTATCACATTAATAATATTTGCCTTCTTTGTAGACATCTGTTCAAGTTGAGCAATCACATTAAAGGATAAATCTCCGCTACCCTTAACAAGTTTACGATGATAAGTGGCGATTTTAGAAGAACCATACACCACAGGTGTACATATTTCCATCATACGGGCATCCATCAAGGTTTTTATAATTACCTCGTATCCAATTCCATTTATATCGCCATGTGTAATACCTACCACTATTGGTTTCTCTGCCATACTTATTTCAATTTAGGCTGCAAAGGTAGCATTATTATCTTTCTCTTTGCAAGTTTAAATGAATAATTTGCTAACAATAGTTAGAACTAAAATTTATATCCAACATTAAATGAAAATGAATGTATATCGTTATTCGCAAATAAATCCCCAATAAATGAATCTATATTTTTATTCAAATGATAATAATATCCGAGATGAAAATAAACAGCAGCATTATTGTCAAACCTGACATCAAAACCTATCGCAGCATTTATCTCTAATCCACTTTGTTTATAAAGAGCAAGTGTAGAATATGTAATCGGGAAACTATAACCACAATCCAATAAAAAATAAGGAGATATCTTACGTTTGATAAAATCTATTTTTATTCTACCCGATAGAGGTATATGTAAAGCATACATTCTCACGGACGTTGTTGTATATTGTATAGTATAGGTTGGATTAGTAAAAGAATAAAAATTAAAATAATGTTCATACCAATAAGAATAATCCAGTCCGATAATACCCCCCCACAGCAACATAAGGATTGAACCGATACATCTGAGAAACGCCAATAAAAGAAGAAATAACAGGTCTATAATATTTTGCATCAGAGGACAAATAATTCATATTAAATTGCTCTCTCATACCTAACTCAAGAGCTATCTCATATCCTTTTTTCTTTATGGCAGGATGAAGCAATGGATAAATACTTACTTCACCGCTCTCCCATTTTACGCTGTCAATTTTGCTAATTGGCGTTGCGTAAAGAACTCCCTGTTGATTTTCATATTGTTTATACGAGATATTTCTTTGGGACAGTCCCATTATCTTGGCATTTACAGTCGTCTTATTCCTAAAGAAGATAATATCTTGCGCATATCCCACCTGCACAAAAAGAATTATGAAAAAAAAAACAATTACTGCTTTTCTCATGACATCTATGATTTTTATGATTGACCAATATTTGCAAGATAACGCATAAATGAATGATTTCTTATTGTATATTTCAAAAAGATGAAAGCAATACGTTATTAATCACCTGTTCTTTACGCTGAAAAACCATTATTAGAAAGACAAACTCAACTGTTTGGCTGTTGAACGTTCTGTTGGAGAGATATAATTTGAAATAAATAATTCTTTAGCTGTCTGGTTGGAGTTGTCGGTAATATTTCTCATGCCGTATGTCAAATTCCATGGGATGATGTTTGCAAAAGCAAACAGATTTCTAATATATTCGCTGTCGTCGTAAGTGATGAGCCATTTGTGCTGACAGATTTTCATATTTTCAGCAAACCGTACATGGTCGAACGATTTGTGGAGATTACCATTTTTACCGTATAGTGCCGATTTTGTTGCAGAATAGTAAGGAGGATCAAGAAAAATAAATACATTTTCGCCTTCAGGCTTAATAACTTCTTCGTAATCATAATTGGTTATGATAGAACCATTAATAATTTTTGCTACTTCGTTTAAACGTTGTATGCTGCTTTGGGTAAATCGTCCGTTAAAAGCGCCTTCGCTATATCCACCGCTTAGCGTAGTTCCTGAAAAAGTGATGCGATTATAAATGAAAAAGGCAGCAGCACATTCCAAATCATTGAAATTATCCAAATTGTTGTTTAAAAATCGATACAGTTCTTTACCTGCGGGATAGGAATTTCGCCATTCATATATTTTGTGTATAAGAGCCTCAACATCTGTTTGTGTGATTGTCCAAAATTTATATAACTCCGTATATAAATCGTTTATCCAAAATTTTTTGTTCGGATAACGCTGTTTGACATACACAAAAACCGATCCGCCACCTAAAAAAGGTTCTCTAAATTCATCAAAAGAGGGAATTAATCTTGCGATGCTGTCAATTGCTCGACTTTTTCCTCCGGGATATCGTAATGGACTCTTTATCATTTTGCATAACTGATTTGTACCGTAAATTTATTTTCTTTAGCTTCTCTAAAAAGCAGATTAATTAGTGT
>JAIROC010000088.1 GCA_031257735.1 Bacteroidales bacterium
TGCTTTGAAGAAAAACAAAAGCAAAGATTATTTCGTAAGATATTTTGCGCCGATAAAAAAAGTGAAATTACAGATGCCGCAAAAATACCTGCCGAAAGCGGAGTTTTTGGAATGGCACAGAGATTGTGTTTTTGAGAAAATTTTGTAAGAAAGATAAATATTATGATAACATCAAAAAATAGTAATTTTACAGTTATAAAAAAGACAATAAATGTTTCATCTATAGAAATATATATGAATCACTTTGTCAAAAAATTTCGTAACTATAATTATGACGAATTTTTAATTACTATTTCATCACTAATGAGATTTATTCATAACGACGATAAAGTATTAACGTACTTATTTGAGCAACTCAAAGAAAACAATTTTACCATAGAATTTGACGGCAATGAAGAAAGCATCAATCACATAGATATTATTTGTAAAAATGTCACAAAAGATTCGTCTTACAACTTTAACTATCAAATTCAAAATCTGCCTTCTATTGCTGCACTTTCAAGTAAAACAGATATCCCTGTTGTTGGAATAATCATAATGAATATTGTTGCACAAATAATTAGCAAATTAAAAATACTATATAAAGCGATTGTGCTTGATTTAGATGATACATTGTGGAAAGGAACCCTTTCCGAAGTCGGAATAGATGGAATAATAAGAAATATGTACACTGAACAAGGGATTCCGTTTATCGAATTTATGAAATTTGTTAAAACGCTGGCGGATGAGTTTGGCGTATTTATTGCAATATGTTCAAGAAATGATTCTAAAATCGTTGAATCAACAATAGAAGAACTGGATGACAATGTTTTTCCATTAAAGAATCATATTGATTGTATTATTGCTAATAATAACGATAAAAGTGAAAATATAAAAAAAATAACAGAACAACTTCCCATTTTGCCAGACTCAATCGTGTTTATTGATGATAATAAAATAGTAAGAGATGAAGTAAAACATAAATTACCAGAAGTATTGGTACCTGAATGGAAAAATCATAATGAATTAGTTACTCAATTAATTACCGGATGTATTTTTGAAAGAGTCGAGTTGTCGTTAAACTCGCAGAATAGAAGGAAACAATATAAAATAATACAAACAGAACGTTGTCAAAACTTGTTGCCTACGTTAAATGTTAAAGTAATCAACGACGACAAACATACTGAATCCATTAAATTGTACTCTAAATCAAACCAATTCAAATTCTCACAAAATGATGACAAGTTTGATGATGATGCAAAATCGTTATATTTTGAAATATATAGAGAAAATGGTGAAAGTTTGGGAATTTGCTCTGCAATAACCTACACTCTTTCAGACGATACTTTTCTCATTCACAACTGGGCAATAAGTTGCAGATTTTTTGAAATAGGACTTGAAGAGTTTATTTTGATGTACATACAACAAATTGCCAATTCAAATAGTATTATATTCATTAATTATCAGCATTCGGAATACAACCAAAAAGTTAATGAACTGTTGGCTAAATATTCAGATGCTTTCAAGAATGAAGACAAAAACGATACAATTAGAATAGTTTTTACAAAAGAAATAGCAGATAATATTAACAAAAATACAAATTTAAAGACGATATAAAATGGATAAACAAAAATTATACACATTTGGCTATACGTTATTTCAAAATGGAACAAACATTGACCTTGAAAAAATGTTCAAAACCTTGCAAGAGTTCAATGTGTCTCATTTAGTTGATGTTCGCTCTGTACCATATTCCAAACAGTATCCACAATGCAATGCCGATAATTTAAAAGTGGCAGGCAAACATTTTTCTGTTTCATATATCCATATACCGGAACTTGGGGCAAAACCAAATCGTTTGCAAGATGTTTGCTCTATAGCGTCTGATATATTTTTTGAAGACATATTTCCCATTGCAAAAAGCAACAGACCAGAAAATACTGAACTATATGCCGATGAAGAGATAGTTGATTTTCAAAAATTTAGAGAAGATGAATATTTTTCTGATGGAATAAAAAGAATTGAAAGAGCATACGATAAAAATTACACGCTTGCCCTTATGTGTAGCGAGAAAAGACCGGTTGACTGTCACAGATATTTTTTGGTAAGTAAAAAGATTGAGCAAAAGTTTGGAGATTGGATAGAAGTAGAACATATTATTCAAAATCAAAGTGGAAACATTGATACTGTTTCTAATGAAAATCTTAACAAGCAATTATCGGAAATAGTATTAAATAAATCTGAAATTAAAAAATTAGATGTTTTAAGTTCTTCCATTTTTGAGCCAGCAAAAAAAATTGACAATTATTATGGAAAGACAGAACAAGAAAAAATAAATGATTTCTGTGGCAGATACTGGAACTTAATGCACGGATGGAAAAAAGAAACAAATACTAACAAACAAGAATAATTTTGAAGAATATGATTAATTTATTTAACATTGGTTTTACCCAGAAAACAGCAGAAGAATTTTTTGGGATTTTGAAAGACAATAAAATTGATTGTCTTGTTGACATTAGGTTAAATCCGAATGGGCAACTGTCACGCTTTGCCTTTGAAAAGGATTTGCCTTACTTTTTGGACAAATTGGTTGACGGATGCAAATATGTGCATAGAATTGATTTAGCGCCAAAAAATGAACTATTAAAAGAAGTGAGAACCAAAGGTTCTGCTATGAGTAAAGATTACAAATTGTTTGAGAAAGCATTTAAACAACAATTAGAAAGCGAATCAAAGATTGAGAATTTTGTAGAGCGATTTAAGAAATACCAAAATGTTGTATTGCTTTGTTCGGAATCAACTACTGAAAAATGCCATAGAAGATTGGTTAGCGAAATTTTGCTCAATAAATTTAGTAAAGAAATAAAATTTGGAGGGAATTTATAATGAGAAAAAAAGTATTGTTATTAGCAGTCAGTTGTAAAAATGGCGGATTATGTCCAGGAGGACTTGATTTAGATGACCCAAGCAAATGGATTCGAATAGTTAGAGATGATGGTCAAGCAGGCGCAGTTCAAGGTTGTGACATTGATTTTGCAAAACCTCTTGATGTTATTGAGTTTGAAGGCAGACCAATGCCTCAAGGAAAACAAATAGAAAATTGGGTCATCGACAATAATTCTTGTAGAAAAACCGGATATTATCGTCCGGAACAAACTATTGAGGTTTTAGATTGGGCATATCAACAGTACGCTTATAAAGGATTTTGGGGAAATTATAGAGCATTTCTAAATGAGCAAGAATTCAATGCCGTAAATGTTCCGTCAGAATCAATAATGAGAGTGTCAAATGTGAGAATTTATAAAAATCAATTGGATAAGGCAAAAATTGATTTTAACTGTGATAATTTACGATACCCGATTAGGGGGATTTCAATGACAGACCAAGATTTCTATGACAGAATACAAAGGGGTGATGTTAATTTTGACAATGCGTACATCATTACTTCAATACCAAAAGCAATTGATGATTGGGTTAATACTAATACAGGCGAAAAGCAAGCATACAAATTTGTAAGTAAGATTTTTCAAATTTGAATTTAAACAAACTCAAAGCATTAGATAGTGTAAATTTTTCGGCAAACAACCCTGCCTTGATTGCTTTTGAAAAATTGTCGCGTTATATTTTGTCGCCTGTAACGGCTCAAAACAAAATTCAAACTTGTTGGTTTTTTGAGCGGGCGAGAGGTCAGTACAAAACTTTGCGAGGCAGAGAGGGATTTACCAAATCACACCAAAGAGCGTTTGATTTTAAATATCTTAAAACACAAATGTTACAAAGGCTGAGCTGGCAAAATATATCAATACGTATTAGAAGTTGGATGGTAAAGCGGTTTATTGCTGTTTAGGTGTCCGCTGATACTCGACAATATCTTCAGCAACCATTAAAATTTCGTCTTCTTTTAACTCATAAAATTTTGGAACTTGTGCGAATAAAGCCGCCTCAATTCTGTCAACCAACGGCGTAATATCGTGTTTGTACGTGTGCCTGATTTCACATTCCCAGACCGTTAAAATAAAACATTCCAACCCAGAATTTCGTGTTTGTTTTCGGAGTGTATGCGTATTTGCAACCCTCGTGCCGATGCCAGAAACAGCCGTGCATAAAGATGACCGTTTTATATTTTGGCAGCACAATATCGGGTTTTCCGGGCAGTTTGGTATTGTTCACACGATACCGAAAGCCCCTCGCAAAAAGGGCTTTGCGCAATGTCAGTTCGGGTTTGGTATTTTTTGACCGAATTTTCGACATACATTCCGACCGTTTTTCTTTACTCCAAATATCCATTTATCAGTAAATTTTGCGTTGCAAAAGTACAAAAAATAGCGAAGCAGAAAGCAATCCGAAACATTTTCTTTGATTCCGGATTGCTTCACTGTGTTCGCAATAATGGAGATACGCTATTTTTGAGGATATGGCAATTTTCGTACAGACGCCAGGAACTCAATTAAACATTGTATTCGGCATGTAGGAAGGCACAAATTCCAGCAGGTTCGACAAATTAAATTCGCTGGCGGCGATTCCTGCTCCCGAAATTGCAGCATCGAAAGCATTGCATTCCTGTTCGATATGCGCCGGAATCATCATCACGGGTTTTTGCAGGTATAGAGCCTCGCAGATGGATTCGAATCCTCCTGTACTTGCGTAAGCCTCGCAGTCGGCCATGTAGTTGAGGAATGTGGTAGAGTCTAACCGGTGGAAGGTCAAAGTTTCGTCAACCGGCAATTCTTTGGGCGCGTCCTGTTTATCCCAGAAAACCTGCAATCGCACATCTTTATGCGCGTTATGCCAGTCGATTATCTGTTCGGCAAATCCCACGTTAAGCATATTTCATACGACTTCTTCCAGTAATTCTGTTTCTTTCTGTTCGTTTACAAGCCTTTTATCGTAGTAAAGGATATCCCAGTTACCATGAATGTCTTCGACCAGCGCCGAAAGCGAATCTATCCAGTCGCCCGAATTAAGGTAATGAAT
>JAIROC010000094.1 GCA_031257735.1 Bacteroidales bacterium
TTGCAATGACGGCATTATTGTTTGCTTTCATGTCTTTTGTATTTTCGTGAAAATATTTTCTTATAGTTCCAACTAAATATTATACCTTTGCAGAAATAATATCATACCATTATGTTTCAAGGATTATTCAGAAAACAAGAGCCTCGCAAATTCAATTACAAGTCGCGATACTACGATCAGGAAAAAGAAAATATACGCAAACAAAAAATTCTGAACGGAGAAGAAGATACAGATGTGAACTTTGGAGACAGATTTCATCAGAAAGTAAAGGAAAATAGAAAATCAACCGCTAATTCCCTTAGAAAATTAGTCATTATGCTAGCTATACTAGCATTACTTTTATATATTTTATGGACTTAAAAAACAGTTAAATTATATGTCAGATATTATTAGTGTTTTGCCTGACAATATTGCAAATCAAATTGCGGCAGGCGAAGTTATTCAAAGACCTGCATCCGTAGTAAAAGAGTTGGTAGAAAATTCGGTGGACGCCGGCGCTACCCATATAGACATCATTATAAAAGATGCAGGTAAAACGCTTATTCAAATCAATGATAATGGATGTGGAATGAGTGAAACAGATGCCCGTCTCTGTTTTGAAAGACATGCTACTTCAAAAATAAAATGTGCAGATGATCTTTTTAATCTTCATACCAAAGGATTTCGCGGAGAAGCTCTTGCTTCTATCGTTGCGATTGCCCATGTACAATTGCGCACACGACAGGCAAACGCTGAATTAGGAACTTCTGTCATCCTTGAAGGTAGTATTTGCAAGGAACAAACTCCTTGTACGATGGAACAGGGAACTTCTTTCCTTGTGAAAAATCTATTCTTCAATGTTCCTGCGCGTCGAAACTTTTTAAAAAGCGATAATATTGAATATTCCCATATTCATGAAGAATTTTTACGAATTGCTTACGTTCATCATGAAATTGCTTTTACCCTGTATCACAATGATAAATTGGTATATAATCTTCCGCCAACAACATTGAAACAACGTATCGTTAATATATTGGGAAATTCGAGTAAAGAACGACTTATTCCTGTCATACAGGCAACGAATATCGTCAATGTAAGTGGATTTATCGGTAAACCAGAATTTGCAAAAAAAACACGCGGACTTCAATATCTCTTTGTTAATAATCGGTTTATCAAACATTCTTATTTTCATCATGCCATATCCTCTGCTTTTGGAGAAATAATTCCTGCAACACACTTTCCAACTTATTTTATCTATTTTGAGATTGACCCCAAGTTGATTGACGTAAATATTCATCCAACAAAGACAGAAATAAAATTTCAGGATGAGAAAATAATTTATGGCATTTTAAACGCGACAATCAAACGTGCAATTGGTTCTTTTAATTTAGGAGGCTCTATTGATTTTGAAAATATTTCCCCTATCGATTTTAGTACTGTTCCCCAAAAAGGAATACCACAAGAACCTCTCATAACAACTCAATCGGGGTATAATCCTTTTCATTCCCAAAAACAAAAAACAACATCAAGATATGATCATTTTTCATCGGTAAAACCATCAACGGGAGACGATGGATGGGAAAAAATATACGAAAGTATTCAAGAAAATACACCTGCTGAAGCTATCGCATCGAATGAAACAACACAGACTGCAATGAATGAAATTCTTAATGAAGATGAAGGTACGTTTAACGAACAATTGGCAGTATTCCAAACGTTGCAAAAGTATATTATTGCACGGGTAAAATCCGGATTTATCGTCATTAATAAAGAAGCTGCAATGGAACGTATCCTGTATGAACGATATATTCGTTGTTTGTCAGAGAAACCACAAAATTCACAAAAACTGATTTTCCCCGAAACGCTAAAATTTTCGCCACAAGACAGTGATATTATTAATGATTTACTGAAAGAATTAAATAACTTGGGCTTTGACATAGAACCATTCGGAAATAATACATTTATCCTGAATGGCGTCCCCGCCGACCTTCTGGAAGACAATGCACAGGAAACAATAGAACAATTGTTGGAGTCTTACAAAAATAATCTCATCTCCCTTAAAATAAGCAAAAAAAATAACCTTGCTCATTCTTTTGCAAGGTCTGTCGGAAAGAAAAAAAATAAATGTTTATCCGAAGAAGAAATGCAATCATTAATTGGAGAATTGTTTGCAAGCGAAGTTCCTCATACCTCTCCCAGCGGAAAGAAAATATGTATAACCTTCAAAGAAATCGATTTGATACGAATGTTTTCCTAAATCTAAACCATGAATAAACGGAAAATAATTAATGACCCTGTCTATGGATTTATCAACGTGCATAATGAATTTATTTTCGATTTAATACAGCACCCTTATCTCCAAAGACTAAGAAATATACATCAATTAGGATTAACCTACTTTGTTTATCCCGGAGCTACTCACAATCGTTTTCAACATTCATTAGGGGCAATGTATTTAATGCAAAATGCTTTGGATGTTCTTTGCGACAAAGGAATACCTGTTTCCCCTGAAGAAAAAGAAGCTACTTTGGCAGCTATTTTGTTACATGATATTGGACACACGCCGTTTTCACATGCTTTAGAGTTTTTCTTTGTGAAAGACTTGTCTCATGAAGACTTTACAAGACTGTTAATTGGAAAACTCAATCATGAAACCTTTAAACATAAACTTGACCTGACATTACAAATATTTGAAAATAACTATACAAAATCTTTTTTGCATCAATTGGTGTCTAGTCAATTGGATGTCGATCGATTAGATTACCTCAACAGAGACAGTTTTTATACCGGCGTAGCGGAAGGGGTTATCGGTTCGGAACGAATTATCAAGATGTTGAACGTATATAACAATCAGTTAGTCGCCGATATAAAAGCAATTTATTCGATTGAAAAATTTATCATTTCCCGCAGATTGATGTATTGGCAAGTTTATTTGCACAAAACAGTACATGTGTTGGAAGTGATTTTGATTAATATTTTAAAACGGGCTAAAATACTTTTTCAGGCAAAACAATTGCATTTCATTTCTCCTTCTCTACGATATTTTTTTGAACGTACAAGGACAAATATGGATTTTGTAAATCATTCTGAAGCGTGGGAGGCTTATATCAACATGGATGATAATGATATTTTGTTTTGTATTAAGATGTGGCGACAGGAGAAGGATATTATTTTGTCTCAGTTAAGCGAACGACTATATAATCGTCATTTATTTAAAATAGAAGTAGCGGAACAGGCTTTTGACGAAGCCTATTTGGACGCTATTCGTTTAAGTGTGGAACAAAAATGGAATTTGAACAGAGAAGATGTTTCTTATTTTGTGATTAGCGGTAAAATGGAAAACCGAGCATATAACAAAAAGATGGAATCCATTCAAATATTAGACAAAAATGGAATATTATCTAATATGGAAAACATATCCGATCATCTTAATCATCGTACGCTCTCCGAAAGCGTTAGCAAGTATTTTGTGTGTTATCCCAAAGAACTTGAGATAAGAAAATAAACAGTAGTATCCTCTTGAAAGACCAAAAAATCTCTCAAGAGAAAACAATATGCTCTCGCAAAATCAGAATATCCTCTTGATGTTTCAAAATGAACTCTTGATGTTTCAAGGGAAAGCCGTCAAAATAAAACTTTCATCTTCTTTAGAAATGCCTAATTTTGCCGCTACCGAATACTCTGCTTGTGGTTCTTGTAATGAAAGTACATTATTATTAGATTGCTTTTTATCACAATGTAGATTCGGAAAGAGAAATATTTGCAGAAAATTCAGATTTATGCGTATTTTCAAGGTAAGTCAATAAAGCCATAACGGAATGATTGAGAAATTTTGCTCGCGAAATTTCTACTTCACGAAACTCTCTTTGAACAGAATTTATTTTTGCTTGTTCTGAAACAGAGGCGTTTACTTCATAATATTCCAAGTAAGAGTCCAATATTTCCGTTAATACGGGTTGTTCGTTCCATGTTTCAATAAGAAACGGAAAACCAATAATGGAGATATCTTTACAAACTTTGTCGTGTTCGGTAGCCATTTCAACAAAAGGACTGACAACATAAACCCGCACAAATTCTTCGTTATCCATATCATTAACAGCTGTTGCTATTGAAACAATGAGAGGATGTGAGATTGTTTGTATATTGCCGAGAAAATCAAGGTATTCGTTTTTAACCGACCATATTTGATTTTTTTCTATTTTTGGTCTTATCTTTAAATGACCTGATCGGGCTATATTTTTATCGGCAAACAACTTATTGATATTTTCAATATCTTTTGCTGAGACATCAAATTGTTCTGCATTAGCTGCCGAGATGTTTTCGTTCTTTAAAAATTGTATTATCGTATCCATTTTCTTGTTGCTTTATCTGTATAATACCGCTATTTTGCCAATTCGTCCAATGCAGAGGAAAGATTTTTTATAAAATTCATTCCATCTTCTTCATTATCGGGTAAATAGTTTTCCAATATTTTTTTCTTAAACGATTCTATCTTGTAGTGAATGCTGCTTTTGGGCAACTGTAATTTCTCTGCCAAAGCTGATAATGAAAT
>JAIROC010000215.1 GCA_031257735.1 Bacteroidales bacterium
GCTACAGCTGCGCCGCCGATGCGCTCAAATGTCGAGAGAATAAGAATTTTCATGAATTAATATTTATTGTTTCCCATACAATTTTTGTAAAAAGATATCTCGTTCCCATTCGTCGCGTATTTGTAAAAGTTCCTTTTGAAGTTCTTCTGTCCTCGCATTTGAAAGGCAACCGGCAAAACGTTCGGACAGTTTTTTTTCATGACAGGCAGGTTTATTGTCATTTTTGACAATCTTGAGCATATTCTTTTTCATTTTATTTATCTTAATAATACAAATGCAAAGGTAATTTATTTTTATCACATGAGCCTGACAAAATAAATTCCGGATTTAGATGTGTAGCCTTTTTCAACTCGGTGTGATAAAAAGCGTGCATCAGGCGGTTGGCGGCTACAGCTGCGCCGCCGATGTGCTCAAATGTCGAGAGAATAAGAATTCCTGCTAAAATAACTGTTTTCATTAAATAAAATAACTGTTTAAAATATGATTTTCTTGAATGAAATTAAAATTCAACTATTTTGACTCATGATTTTCAGCAACCATCCTTTGACTGTATTAACAAATGCTTGGTATTTCCATTTATATTTTAAAAAATAGGATTCCAATGAAGAACATCCATATTTTCGTATTATTTCGAAACGTTCTTGTAGAGACAGACTAATTTGTTTTGCAGAAACACCTCCCATTCGAAAATTGGTGATCACTTCATCAAGGTAAAAAAAATGAGTGCCTTTGTTATAATTACGCATGGCTAAATCCATATCTGCTGCAATTTTATAATGTGTGTCAAATAATCCATTTTGATGATATGTCAATTTTGTGACAAAAAAAGTAGGATGGAAAATATTATTGTCTTTATATAAAATGCTTATATCGGGATTTGCTTTTTTCTCTTTAAAAAACAATCCATTTTCAAAATAATAATTTATATTCCCATGAAATATACCCGTTTGAAAGTTGTCAAAATATGCATTGATTATTTTTTCAACAGCATCAAGTTGATAAAAATCACCTGCATTCAAAATTCCTATTAATTCTCCATGTGACAGCCTGATACCTTTATTCATAGCATCATATATTCCATTATCTGATTCACTCACCCAAATAGAAATATGATGTGAATATTGTTTAATGATATCTATTGTTTTGTCTGTAGATTTTCCATCAATGATTATATATTCAATATTTCTATACGTTTGATTTACAACACTTAAAATTGTATGTTCAAGGTGTTTTTCCGCGTTGTATGTTACTGTGATAACTGTTACTAAAGGGTTCTTTTTGTTCATAAATTATTCTTTTTTTCAAACACATTTACAAATGATAGAAGATTCGTATTATAAATTTTGATTTCACAATGTTTTGAGTATTCTTCAGTGTCGGCATAACTCTTAAAGGCATAGTATAAAGACAAATATACGTCATGCATTTTAGCTGATGACATGCGGTCATTTTGCCCATAAAAATGAATATCAGTAGACCTTATCCGATTTTGTTCATCAACCCACAAATTTTTCATCCAGTCTGCATCTACTCCCATTAAATAAATCTGCTTATAATCAGAATATATTGCAAGCAACAAGGCTGCAACAATGACATTTTGTGCACGAAACATACCCCATTGTCGTTTAAGTATCATATATTGAAACCACTTGAATCCTTCAACTTTTGTTTTGTTATAATAACACAAGTGGATATTTTCATTTTGAGACAGTATTTCATGTATTTCTGTTACATTTTTTGCCATATAAGGAATATAAAGTTGTAAATTCCATGAAACACGCTTAACCATTTGGCGATAAAAATCACGAACTTTCTCACGCGTTATTTCCGGAATATCCGGAGATAACCAAAATGCAGTATCGCACAAAACATAAACACATGGTTTGTATATTATAAATTCAGGAGACAATCCCATAAAATTTACTGCTATCAAATCATGGCTGGTTAACATATCTTTGTTATCATTCAATGAATCAGTCAGCGAAGGACCATTACCCATTACAACACATTTTTCACTTTTTCTGTCAATTTTACGTGTAGTCCGAAAATGAGTGATACTGACTAAACGTATCAACGAAAGGATAAAATCCAATATGGTGTGTAAAAATTCTACTCGTTTGTCTTGCATGTCTGTATTTATTTATTAATCAATAAATTTCAATTCAAATCTCATTCCTTTTGTCAAATTCTGCGTCACCCTTTTACCAGCAATTTCGTTCCAATACTTTGGATGAAGCCCGTATCCGGGACGTACGGAGCGTATATTTTGTCCGGTTATAACATCTCCTGTTTTCATGTCTTCTGCTACATACAGCGAACGGGAAGCATTGCGTCCTGCTCTCATCTTACTGGTTAATTCGTACGACACTTCCCCGATTGCCTTTTCTGCCATACGGATGTCTTTTACCATTTGCGTAAATTCTTTTTCGTCCATCGAAAACGTAGCATCGGGACCACCAATAGACCGGTCGATAATAAAATGTTTTTCTATCATCACTGCCCCCAAAGCAACAGCCGTAATTGCAGATACTGACCCCATTGTGTGGTCGGATAATCCGGATTTCACTTCGAAATGTTTAG
>JAIROC010000261.1 GCA_031257735.1 Bacteroidales bacterium
ATAATTAAAGTACCGCCATCGTCACAAGTTACATATGCACCAGGCGCAGTACAATCGGTTTCCAAATAGAAAAGTTCCGATTGAAAAAAATCCATGAATAAAAAAGGATCGGTTTCTAATCGCAATTCCAATTCTTGAATCGCAAACTCTGAATGAAGATTATCGTTTAAAGAAACGATGTCTTCTGCTAATTTCTTTCTCATATTCAATATGTTAATACAATTTTACAATAAACATTATGCCTTAAATGGCGATACAAAGGTAATGCCTATTTTTTCGTCACACAAGTTAAATTATGTTAAATTATGTTAAATGTCAGAACTTGCTAGCACATATGTGTTATATGCCCTATTTGCTGCGATTTTGAACATGACAGGAAAACTTTCACAAGTTTGAGTATATCCATCGTTTTTAATTCTTTTGATAGTACATCCTCCATGACATAAAAAAGCATATTTACATACACTACATCTTTTCATGGTAGAAATGTTCATATTATGCCATTTTGAGACTTCATTTTCATTCCATTGGATTACATCATTCGCATAATTCCCCAATATATATTGGGTATCACCAACAATTTCTAAACAACTATATATATTACCTACAGGATCAAATACGTAAGCTCCGCTTTGTGAACTACATCCTGTAGAATTGAGCGCTAACAATTTTTTAGCATTTATAGTTTTGTATAGGTTATTATACAACATATCTGACGGATGACATATATCTATCTTTTTTTCTACCAATCTCTGGTTTAATTCTTTAAAATCCATATATTGTATGCTTTCGTCAGCGGGATTCAAATCAGTTTCCTGCAACCATCCTACATAAACAGAAAATAGTTTTTCAAATTTATAATAGCCTAAATGTGCAAATATTTCCTTTAATTCAGGTATACTGTCAAGATTATTTTTATCGGTGTTTATTCTCACTATAACTTCAACACCTTGTTCTAAAGCCATTCCAATATTTTGTATTATTTTATCAAATGTTCTTCCATCTTGAAAATGTATACGTCTTTGATCATGCCATTCTTTCGTTCCATCAATAGTTATTTGCAAAGAATATATGAGATCAGGAGAAAGTAAATCTTTAAATGCTTCTAAATCATATCCATTTGTAATTGCCTTAAACTTATATTTTAATGGATGTCCTTTTTCGACAATGTACTGAACAATATCTTTGTTTATTTTTAATAAAGGTTCTCCGCCATATAATAAAATTTGTTTAACATTAAATTCTATATGTGGTCCGATTTTTTCCATTGCTTGATAAGCTTTATCTACCATTTCTTTGGTAAACGATTTTTTAATCCATTTTTGTCCCATTTGTGAAACCTGAGATTCGATACAATAACGGCATCTGAAATTACAATCATAAGAAGGGATAAAAATGAAACTGCTAAATAGCTTATTACGTTTATGGTAAGCATTAGCCATACGAGCGACATACGCATGTTCTTCCTTTTTTGTTTTTGTTGTAATATATCCTCTTGAAAGTAATCTATTCCAAGTATTATCCGAGAAAGGAGCATTTTCTTTTAAAAGAGATTTGTTAGATTTCAAAAACGATAAGATTGTTTTGTTTGCTATATCTATCGCTCCTGTATATCCATGTACTAACATAACCTTATCTTTCGTGTTTTCCAAATCAACAGAAATAGTGTAAGATGAGAATCTGTATTCATAAGAATCTGTATTCATATATATCTATTTTTTTTATTATTAATTAATCATAATGTAATGCATCTACAGGAGAAAGTTGTGCAACTTTATATGCCGGATACCACGCGCTAAAGACTGAAAAGACAATCATAATCAATAACACTAATCCTATGCCGACAAGTTCGATATAACTGAAATCGTAAATGAACAAGGCAATAACGATACTAGGCAAAGCACTTGACAGAGTTAAAATCAGGCTTTCTTTCAATATCATGATTGTTAATCTAATTTTTGTTGCGCCAATAGCTCGTCTCAATGCTAATTCTGATTTTCGTTTTTCCGTATTAAGCCAAAATAAACCAAAAGAACCAATAAATCCGAAGATTAAGAAAAATAAGGTTGGGATACTTTGAGCAATCAAACCTGAAGTATTTTGAATAATTTGTTCTGCTTTATAACGTTCAAGATCAGACACTATAGGTTCAACAACTGTATTTGTTCCGATTCTTTTTTTAAACAAATCATAATATTCTTTTGTAAAATTATCTTTTTCGTTAATATCTGTTAGTCGCACGCTATAATAACTTGATGCTGTCATTGATTGTTGGGCAAATATAGATGCTGGAATTATAAAACCCATTTTGGATTCTTCAAAAATATTCTTTTTTAACCCTGATAATACACCTATTACTTGCATATCTCTTAAAAAGGTTGTGCAATGTATTTTTTTGCCAACAGCTTCAGTCCACCCGAGCGAATCGGCTAATTGGCGGGTAATGACACAAGGTGTAATCTCGTATTTATTGTCGGCAGAGAACCATTCGCCTTCGTCCAATGAAGGTTTCAACACTTTATATGTATCAGGGTCGGCAGCCATAAAATCAATTTCTATCTCTTTACCATCTGCTATTATAGTGCTTATCATTTCATCTGCAGAAGCTCCATAAGGCACGAAATTGTTATTTTTACTTATTGACTCAACATAAACTTTACGTTTTAAATCTTCAGTAATAGTTTTTAAATTGATAATGGTATTCATAACATCCTGCCAATTGAAATCCTTATTCATTGCACTTGCAGCATATCCGAATATAAGGGTATTACTCGTATCTAATTTTCCAGGAGTTTTATATAGGTCGACTTTTTTTAATACCGATATTATGCATATCATAAGTGTTAGAAACACAAATGCTTGTTCAATATATATACCTATAAAACGATTATATTTATTATTTGTAAGTCGTTCACTGCCTATATCTCCCTTTAAAACTGCAGCAATACTTCGATTGGCAATTTTCCACGCTGGAATCCCTCCTGACATCATAGAAAAAATGAGAGCAATGGGCAATACTTCTGTTATTATTACCCAATAATTCATTTTCCCTAATAGTTTACTTCCTTCTCCTATGCCATAATCCAGAAAATAAGTCTCTACAATATGCAAAACAGGGAAAGAAAGTAGTAATCCGATCAATGTTCCGAATATAACCAGTAAAATGATTTCAAACATCAATTGGGAAAAAACTTGAATTTTCGACGCACCCAATGCTCTGCATATAGCTATTCCCACCGCTTGTTTGTCGGCATTTGCCATGTTTATAGTAATGATATTGACTGCAGGGATAATCAATAACACAAATAACAGTACAATTATCCCATACTGGAAAATCCCCCCTCCCAACTGTGTAATTACCTGTTCTCTAACAGTTTGTAATTCAGCGGGTTCAATAATTTCTTTTTTTTGTTGTTTAAAATAATTTTGCAATGCGAACCAAAGATTTTCTTTCATTTCTTCAGTTGGCATGTTTTTAGGAAACATATATTCAATTTCATAGTTCATCCATCCAGAAGGAATTCCTTTGTTGTATTTGTTAGGAACCCATATACCACTCCAATCGTTAGCTGCCAAAACCGAAAAATCTTCTACCACACCAATAATTTTATATGAATTTCCTTGAAATTCTATCTCTTGGTCAATTGCTGACTCGGGAGAGCCAAAATATCTCAATGCATTATTCTCTTTGATAATTGCAACAGGATGAGATGCTCCATAATCTATATCAGTAAATGGTCGTCCGACAATAAAATTATATTTTTTCACTAACCAATAATCAGAATTAACGAAATTGATAACTACGGTTTTCAATTGCCCATTTATAATAGGATTGACTGATTCAGCATGTGAAATACCACATAGTTCGTATCCTTTTACCATTGAATTTAATTGAAGAACATCTTGTTCTGTGAAATAATATTTTTTATTCCAGACATGTTTAGGACCTATATCTCCATATAAAAATTCTATTTTGATAGTTTTGTCAGCATTTACAAGAGGTGGTTCACTATTTGTTACAGCATAAGTCAGTTGCAAAAGAATAATAATAAATACGAAAGTAAGAGCCGTACCAAATACGCAAAATAAGGAATATGCCTTATTTTGCAAAATATTGTAAACTGCTGTGTGTATATAGACCGAAAGAATATTCATAATTTTTTCAATTTACAAGTTTACCATCTAAAAAGCGAATAATGCGGGTAGTTTGTTCAGCAATTTTTTCGTCATGAGTTACCATAACAATCGTAACGCCGCTTTTATTTAGTTCTTTAAGGATATTGATAATTTCAATACCCATTTTACTGTCCAAATTTCCTGTAGGTTCATCTGCGAGAATGATTTCAGGGTATCCCATTAAAGACCTTGCAATAGCAACACGCTGACTTTGTCCACCAGACAACTGTGCTGGATAATGTTTTTGCCTGTGAGATAATCCAACTATTTCCAAAACTTCTTGTGCTCGTTTTTTTCTATCGAAAAGAATCTTTCCACTGCGGTAAGTCATTGGAAGTTCTACATTACTTTGTACAGTAAGTGAAGGTATTAAATGAAAGTTCTGAAAAATAAAGCCTAATTTCTGGTTGCGTAAAGAGGCAAGTTGTTTGTCACTCATACCGTTGACATTGACACTTTCGATTCGTAATATCCCACTTGTCGGCTCATCTAACAGTCCGATTATGTTCAACAAAGTTGATTTTCCGCATCCTGAAGGACCCATAATAGAAACAAATTCTCCGCTTTTAATAGTGAGATTAATATTACTTAATGCATGAGTTTCCACGTCTTTTGTGTAATAAATCTTGTTTATTGTTTCAAGTTCTATCATATTTTCAATATTTTATTCATTTGAGCACTATCTTATCTTCATTTTTATATTGGGACATATCAGTCATTATAACAATATCGCCTTTATTTAATCCATTGATTATTTCTATTTTTTCATAACTATTTTCTCCAAGAGTAACTTTCCGTTTATATGCTGTTTTATCAATAATTGTCCAAATGTCATATAAACCGGGGCCATGATAAAAAGAACGATTTTCCATTCTTAGTACATCATCTTTGATTGCAGAAATAACATGCACATCAACTTTTAAGCCTGTACGTAATTTTTCATGATCATTTTTAGTTAAAGTTACAATAAAGTTAATCATGCCATTTTCAACAGAAGGAATAACATTACCGACATTTCCTTCTAATTTGTCTTGTCCTATTTGCACAATCACTTTAGCTCCTGTTGATACTCTTTCTGCATAAATATCCACTATATTAGCATTTATTTTAAAATTTTTCAAATCAGAAAGAATTACGATTTTTTCACCTTGAGCAACTTTTGCACCTATTTGATCATTAACCCATATTAGTGTTGCAGAATATGGAGCTAATATTTTTGCTTCTGTCATTGTTTTTGTCATTAATTCAATATTTTTAAGCGCAATATGGTAGTCTATTTGCAGTACATTGATATCATGTTGTTTCGCAGACTTTTGATTTTCATATCTCAATTTAAATTGCTTCAATTGCAATTGTTGTATATTTAGATCTAATTCACCTTGCGTTATTTTATCCTGTGTGCTTCCACCTATAGTAGCTAGCAATTTTTCTTCATCTAATAATTTTTTCAATCTTTGTAATTTCATTTCATCAATTTGAATTTGTATCTCCATATCTACAAGTTCTCTTTTGACATTAGCTACTAATTGGTCTAATTTGCTTTTTTTGATCATTAATTCATTATTTAATTTTTCAAACTCTGTATTAGTCGCCTCTAAATCTAATTGAAGAATAGGATCTCCTTTATCAAGTAACTCACCTGATGTTTTATATGCTTTAAGAATTTTAGAAGAAATAGGAGAAGTTATGATTTCTTCATACAATGGGACGACTTTACCTGTAGCGGTTACGGTTATGTCTAATGAACCACTGTCAACTATTGATGTAGATAATTTATTCAAATCAATTGATGGACGAAAAATATTCACTATAGTACTGACAACAGCAATAACAATAATAGAAATAATACTAACTCGAAAAATTAATTTTCTTTTTCGTTTTTTAATAATTTCTATTGATATTTGTTTGTCCATATATTCAGCATGTTATACAATTTTATAATAAATGTTATGCCACAAATGACGATACAAAAGATACTGCTTATTTTCCGTTATGCAAGTTAAATTGAAATAAACATCAAGGGTCTCGAACTGTCGTTCGAAACCGATTGTCGGGGTTTGGATGTGGAGTTTGTATTTCTCTTTTTTTATAATGTCTTCCATGGCGCATCATATAATTGTACTTCGTTAATTGTAAATAGTTGGACAAATAACTAAAGTAGCTCCTTCAGTACAATGGAGATGTGCACCTGCAACAGTACATGCGTAAAAAATATCGGTTTCAGCCCATACTTCCGATTGGAATAAATCCATAAATAATAGAGGATCGGTTTCCAACCGTAACTCCAACTCCTGAATTGTAAATTCAGAATGCGTCTTCTCATTTAAAGAAATAATCTCTTCTGTTTTTTTCTTTTCCATACTAATAATTTTTACTTTGGTCTCGTATAATTTTCCGTACAA
>JAIROC010000271.1 GCA_031257735.1 Bacteroidales bacterium
CGTCAAGATATTATATGGCATAAGCCAAATTCAATGCCGGAGAGCGTAAAAGACCGCTGTACCAAAGCTCACGAATATATCTTTTTATTCTCTAAATCGCGGAAATATTACTACGACTACGAGGCAATAATGGAGCGTGCAGCCTACGACAGCCGCAAAGATACAAAGATGAAAGGCAGTCGCAAGTATTCACAGGGCGTCATTGGGTTAACACAACAAACATTCGTCGCTCGCGGACACGAGAGATGGATAATAAAAAACGGTCACTACATGCGAAACAAGCGCAGTGTATGGAAGGCGAACACGCGCCCATGCAAAGACGCTCATTTCGCCGTTTTCCCGCAGCAATTAATTGTTGACTGCGTCAGGGCAGGCTGCCCGCCAAATGGCATAGTATTAGATCCATTCATAGGGGCAGGAACAACGGCGCTTGTGGCGCGGAAATTAAACAGGAATTTTATCGGGATTGAATTAAATCCAAAGTTTATAGAGATGGCTGAGCAACGGCTTTACTACGAATTAGGAATATTTAAATAACAGCATAGTATAATGAAAACATCCTGTAAGATTCTAAAAGCTTCGCAATTCAAGGCAAGAACTGCGATTTGTAGCGGTTCTTCTACTGTTGTCGAGGACAGAATATTCAAAACGATAAAGGCAATGGAACAATGGATTTATCGGAATGATAGTGATTTTGGCAGACTAATATTAAACAGATATGCGCTTATTGAAAACCAGTGGGAAGTGTTTACCACTATCGGGAAAACGACAATCACTCTCTCTGAACTTAAAAGAATAGTAGGTTATTTAGAAGATGAGGGCTTAAAACCTTCAGAAAATGCAAAGTGAATATTTAAAACCCTCAAAAAAAATACGGAGAAAAAATGGAAACAATACCAACAAAAGCATTAGAAACAGCTATTGATGCATATTCTGCTTTAATAAAGTCAAGGGTTGCAGAAATGGAACTGCGAAACGAAGAATTACTTCGCAAATTGGCTGAAGCGCAACGGATCATTAAGGAACAGGAAGACCGTCTAAAAAAACTGCAGGCTCAATTTGCCGAGAAGACAGCGCAGGCAGAACAATCAAAACGTCCAGCGAGATTATTGTAAAAACATGAAAATAAAAGATTAAAAATTATGTTTATTAACCCTAATGGATATTATGAAAGTTTTAGTGGACTAATACTCCCCAAATCCACAAGGAAACCTCGTGCATTTGATTTTTTCGCGGGGTGCGGAGCATTCAGCTTGGGGTTTATTCAGGCAGGCTACGAGGTTGTAGGAATGAACGAAATTGCATTTGATCCCATATTAAGTTATTGCGTAAACTTATCAAAACAGCCATTATCAATACACACAGACACGTCTGAACGGAAGTCTGAGTTTAATGCTTATTTAGAAAAAGCGATGTTTCCGAAGGAACAAAAACATAAATACTTCAAGCAGTGTCATGTGTTTCACGAAAGCCAAGTGTTGGATTTTGCCTCCTTACCGGGAACAGGATGGATTCTGTCGCAGGAGCTCGCAGGCAATATTTATCCCCCCGTAAGAAACATCTTTATCGCAGACATCAAAAATCTAACAGGCGAATATATTTTAGGAAAACTTGGTATGGAACGTGGAGAATTAGATTGTGTGATGGGGGGGCCGCCGTGTCAGGGATATTCGAGAATAGGCAAGCAGGACATCAACGATCCGCGTAATGAACTAATATTTGAATACGCTCGTATTATTGTGGAACTTAATCCAAGAACATTTGTGATGGAAGAGGTCCCTGACATCGTCAAATTCCGCACACCGCGAGGTACGTTCGTTCTCGAAGAGTTCGGGATGATACTCGATGAAGGCGGCTACATGGAGTTCTCACAATTTTGTGAGGCGCAAAAATTTGTGCCGCAATCTAAACGATTCCGCAAGATAAAGCCCGTAAGAAACATGAGTGAAAATGAAAGACAGATCTATAAGAAACAAAAAGATGAAAAACAACTAACCTTATTTTAAGACAGCGCAGGCAGAACAATCAAAACGTCCGGCGAGATTATTGTAAGGATATTGAGCCGATTTGAATAGAATAACAAATAAATAACTATTTTTGTATTAAATAATAAAAAATATAATTATGAAAGACGAAATAAAAAAAGATAAAATGGAAAAGGAAGAAACTGAAACAACTGAAACTGATTTTTACTTTACTCCAATTTTAATAGCATTTTTTATGATGCTTATTATTGTGGGTATAAATGATATAATTAGTATTGGTGGTAGTAGTGATAGTATTGGCAATAAAAGCAAAGTTGATACTGTCAGTTTTGATACTTATTCTTATGACGAATTAGTTCGATTTGCATCCTGTCCGATATTCCATTGCGACACATGTTTCGAGCCGGTTAATCTATCAAAAAAGCCAGCTTGTACAAATTATCAATCATCTTATCCTGTTCCTGATGATGAAATTTGAAAATACTTACACTGTTTACTATCAGTTCTTGCTTCTAAATAGTAGAAGAACCACCAAATATATCAGTATCATCGGAGATAACCTGTTCACGCTCTATTAGAGACTTAATATCTTGTTTTATTTGATTGTAATTTGCTTCAATAATTTCATCCATTCTATCGACTCCATTTTCGTCTTTAAACTCTTTAATGCAAAAACCGTCGGCGTATTTTAATTTTTGATAATTTTTTTCTTCATTTCTGATTTTCTCATTATCAACAATAATATTACAATGAAATGCTTTCTGAGTTATCTCTTCCCCAAAATTATCAGCAACCATTCCAACGAATTTCCCTTGCGTAAGTTGTGCAATTTTAGACGCCGGAATAAGCGAATCTAATTGCGTTGAAATTGAGGTGGAGGTATCTTGCCGGTTAATTGATAAACTTTGCCGTTTTTGCAGTACTTTACCAAAACGCTTGGACAATTTTTCAGCCGTATCGTCTAAGACAGCACCCGAAAAGAAATTACCCACAGTTCCGATTATTGCCTTTGCTTCTTTATCACCATAATCACGTATTAGTTGTGAAAAATCTTGGAATCCGAGACAGACAGAAACTTTATTAGAACGCGCAGTCGCAATTAGGTTATCTAATCCTC
>JAIROC010000348.1 GCA_031257735.1 Bacteroidales bacterium
CCGTTTCGTACAAAATAGAGCTATTGGACGCTGCGGGACGGGGCCGGGAGGCTGAGGACTACCCCGAAAGACGGCGTTTTCAAATACCCTGCTCATTCCTCATTTTATATTCTTTACCCCCAACTAGACACAATCGGCCTACCCTCGTATACTTTCATAATCTGCCATGATAAAGGAGTATCAAATGCCCGCAAAATTCACCGTCTACAAAGACAGAGCCAAACAGTACCGCTTTAACCTCAAAGCCGCCAATGGCGAAATTATCGCCTCCGGCGAAAGCTATCCCGACAAAAAATCTGCTCTCAAAGGCATAGCCTCAATACAGAAAAACGCCGCAGCCGCCAAAATCGTTGACGATACCGGAGAAGCCGAAGCCGCCAAAAAGCCCGGACGCAAACCCACCGCCAAACCGAAGGACCGTAAGCCGGAAAATGAATAAAAAGGAGAAGGAAGGGGGCTGTTTCCATGCCGTTATTGCCTGACCGTTGCCGTTATTTTCCACCCCTTTTCGCTTCATACCCGCCTTTAACGGGTATGAAGCTATCCCCCAAGTAAGGATGAACAATGGACTTTACAAAAATTATTAAAAATGTTACGCCAAAGGAACTTAACAAAGTGAGTTCCTTTGTTAATAATATTACCCCAAAAGAAATCAAAAAAATGGAAGCATTGACAAAACAAGCAGTTGTACCATATCAAGATGCCATAAAAGACGCATTGCCTAATTTCCCGAATATGACTGTCTATAATGCTGCACTTTCTGCTGTTTCTAAAGCGTTCAACGAAACTTCATTAAAAACAAATATCCAGGACATGGTTAAACTAATATCAAGGGTGCAAAAAACAATAAAGACAGTTGCGCAATTACCGGAGGTCATACAAGCCACCAATTCTTTCTTGTCCATTTATCAAAATGTCTATCGTGTAATTGATAATTACTCCATCATTTGCAATGGCCTTAAAACTTATACGTTTGACGCTTTATATCGAAATTATGATTTGCTTTCAAAATTAAATAATTTTTTAACAGCTTATGATAATAAAATCCATGAGCATGAAATATATTTTGATAAGATTGATTTTCTAAATCATAATGAAAAACGGTTTTTGCTGGATACCGAAATAAAACAGAAGGAGAATATTAAATTACGTCCTTATGATTTTCAATATGCTGATATTTATACATTTAATGCAAAAAATCATGTGTCTTTCATAAGCTATCTTACAGGTTATACCTCTGTTGATGATGAAAGTTCTGTTATTTATGATGATGAAGCACTTGACTTGCAAAGAAGAATTTCCAAGCATAGATTGTCATTGAAAAACTCCCTTGAAGGCGCAAAACAATCAGCGTTGAGCAATATTCCTGACAAAGTAAGGCATACCTGTGTTTCTTTGCGCGAATCATTAAAACAGGTCATTAATATCTTGTCTCCAGATGAAAAGCAAGTAAGAGAATACTGCATAGCAAAAGGATACAGCTATAAAGGCAAATCGCCAATTCATTACCATATTGAATATATATTTAAAGATATTCCCGATACAAATATAATTCCTTTTCTAAACGTCGATGTAAATTCCGTAAAAAAAATAATTAATTTTCTTAGCAAAAATACGCATAGCCCTGACTATAATTTATCCAATAATGCTCTAATATATCTGGTGAATAAAGTTGAAAGTATTATATGTCTGTTATTAGAATATTCTCAAAACATCTCACAGGAGTTTCACATATGAAAAAGGCAGGAAAGAGTTACCTTGTCATTGACAGGGAAGAATTTTGTAAAAAATTGCAACTTCGCGTAGTTTCGGGACAAGAATTATTGGCACGTCAAATAACCTCTGAAGAAACACTCGAAAAATTCAAAGCAGAAATATCTGAATGGTCTGATTATAATCTTGAATTATTAAAGCAGTCTTTTAATAATCCTGAAAATGAATACAGGCAAGAATATAAGAAAAGTTACATCCACTTAGGTTTTATCGGTACACATTCTTTGGAAGATAACATTAAAACCCAAAAAAAGAAGATTGCCAGCTACCTAAAAGCCATTGAAAACCTAATGAGTAAGGCAGAGTTAATTCCAACATTGCAAAATGATCATAAAAGAAATTGAGGCGTACTTATGGCTAACTACAGCGGCATACAGAAAGAAGAAACCCTCAAAAGCCTTATCCACGAGGACTATTTCCCAAAATTTGGCTACGAACCCAATATCGACAATATAGATTTTGTCATTACCGATAAAAAAGCACGGGATGAATTGTTCAGCGACGGCCCCGGCAGTTCCCATCATTACCTGTGGGCGGAAGCAAAAAAGGGAACCCATGACGTATTCAATATGTTCACCCAATTAGTGCTGACCTGTAAAAAAACCTACGAGAAAGCCGAACATTTAGCCCCGCCCTGGCTCGGCGCGTTTGACGAAACCCGAATAAGTTTTGTTGCCTTCCATGACATGCTTCCCATCTTCACGGAAACCGATTTTAACTGGAATATTACCCCCAGCAATCACGAAACAACGGATTTTCAGAAGGCACGGGAAAAAGTAAAGAATCTGATAGGCGCAAAACTTGTTATCTACACCTTTGGGGCTGATGACCGGGATATAAAAGAATTCATCAAAACCCACTTTACAGAAGGCGGATCATCTTCAATAAAAAGTCCCATAACAAAAGATAACTTTGTCCAGATTTTTATTAAATGGGTAAAAGAAGTAAAGCCCTGTATCAATATATCCAAAAGTGAATGGTCTGAATTCAAACAAAAAGGAATACTCGACTGTGATTTTTACCGGGCGGACATGATGAGCCTGGATGGTAATACCATTACCGAGAAACTTAAAATCGTTCTAAAAAATGATAATTACAAGTTTCAGGAAAACATCTCCGGGCGGCTTTTTACATCGGACATTGGCTTTACCGACAATGGAGAAGCCTACACCCGTTTCTGGAATAAATATGAACGCCCGCCTGCTCCGGTCTACCAGCAGTTCATCATAGACAGGCGTGATTTACTGGTGCCACAGAATATCCGTGAAGTAAAGGGAAGTTTCTTCACTCCGAAAATCTGGGCCGATAAATCAAAGGAATACCTGGCCGCCGTTTTCGGTGATAACTGGCAGGAAGAATATTACATCTGGGATTGCGCCGCCGGAACCGGAAACTTGCTTGCGGGTCTTACCAATAAATACAACCTATGGGCAAGTGATATAGAACAGGGAAACGTAGAGACAATGCAAAGTCTTATTGATATTGATGAAAACCTCAATTTGCTTCCCGGCCATGTGTTCCAATTTGACTTTTTGAATGACGGTTTTGATATAGTACCGGAAGAATTGAAAAAGATTATTGACGACCCGGAGAAACGGAAAAAATTAATCGTTTATATCAATCCGCCTTATGCGGAAGTTGCAACAACCAGGACAAGAAAAGGAACCGGACAAAGCAAAAACAGTGTAGAACAAAGCAAAATCCATGACAGATATGGCAACTATATGGGTATAGCAAAAAAGGAAATATTTGCACAATTTTTGACCAGAATATATTTTGAAATTCCTGATTGTAAGATTGGCGAATTCTCAAAACTAAAATCATTGAGTGGACCAAACTTTACATATTTCAGACAATTTTTTCAAGCCGACTTAAAAAAATGCTTCATTGTACTTGCGAATACTTTTGATAATGTAACAGGTAAATTTCCCATCGGTTTCAAAATATGGGATACTTCAAACAAGATTTTATTCAAAGAAGCATCTGTAGATATATTGGATACTGAAGGCAATTTTGCGGGAACAAAAAAGATATTTTCTTATGATGATTGTAAATTTATTAATGATTGGCTTATCTCAAAACGAGTAAAGAGTATATTAGATAATGATAAAATGGGCTATCTGGGCTGCTACGGCAATGATTTTCTAAATCAAAATATTTGTAGAATTCAGAGGACAAAAGAGGAATTTGGTACACCCAGGGGCAATTTTATTACAAAACAGAACATATCAGATATTGTTGTTTATTATGCAGTAAGAAAATCAATGGAAGCAAGCTGGCTGAATGATCGAGACCAATTTTTATGGCCTAAAGATAGCTACCAAACCGATACTGAATTCAAAAATGATTGTTTGGTATATACTTTATTTAATAACAACATATCCTCCCGGTTTGGCGTTAACCATTGGATACCGTATACCGAGATGGAAGTTGACGCAAAAGAAAAGTTTGCCTCTGATTTTATGTACAAATTCCTTGAAGGCAAAGTATTTAGTAGTGAAGCGCAATCCGTTCTCGACGCAGGCAGAAAACTCTGGAAGTATTACCATGCAAAAATAAAAAACGATAAAACCGCTTCCGTTAATGCCTCATTCTATGATATACGTGAATATTTCCAGGGCCGTAATGAAAACGGAACAATGAATACCAAATCTAATGATGAAACCTATAACGTTCTTATTAAAGACTTGCGGGAAAAGCACAAGAAACTTGCAAAGAA
>JAIROC010000364.1 GCA_031257735.1 Bacteroidales bacterium
TTGTTTCGGCTACGGACATACACAGTTTTTCGTTCTCCACAACGCATGGACCTGCAATTAAAAAGAAATTATTTGTCATATTTTTAATACTCATTTACTAATCTTACATATCATTTTAAGGCTCAAAGGTAATATATTTTTTTGATTAACCATTCACTTTGTCCTTTTGTAAACAATTGCTCTTTTGTAAACAAAAAAACACATCACCCCTGCCCAATCCCTTGTTTACGGTTGTAAGCGGCGCGACTTTCTTCTTTTCAATTGCAAGACATGCTACTTATATGGAACCCTCTAAAAACTTCGTATTTTTTTCCTATTTTTGCAGGATGTTTTTTTGAAAAATTGTACTGCTAAACTCCATGTTTCCTTTCCATATTTGTTTGTTTTCTGTTTGTTTCGTATTTCATTGATATACCCATATCTTTGTTTTTGTTTACATCAGAACACAATTATCACTTGATTGTCTCAAGTTGAATTTTACAAAATATGTTGTATTTCAAATTCATAAGTTCGATTGTAGCAGTTACCCGCTTGACTCCCATACATTGAATGTACATCTCATTCATTGACATTTCCATAAAACCAAATATATGTTCTACACGGCTATGAAAACTGGACTTTTTCGTGTTATTCGATTTCTGTTCTTCTGTCAAAGGCTTGTTTCTGTAGCCTTTTTCGCAAAATCTGTTCTCCTTTTCATTATTCTGAATTATCCCCCGCTTGCGATTTTCCCGTATAGGCGCCGTCGGCATAATATGTATGTTTTTCCGATAAAACGATAAAAATCTTAAGAACGTCAATCGTATTATTTTTTTTGCACCGGTTTTTCGCAAAAGTTCTAATGGGATTGCGGCTTTGTGTAAAAAATCAAAATTGACAAAACTGAGTTTTTAGAAGTCTCTCTTATGCCATACTGACAAAATGACAGTCTATTTATCGTTTTGTTACTGAAAATTTTCACTGTTAATATTTTCTCTTTAATTTACTGAAAATTATTTAATAAATTTCATATAATAAGGTAGTTAAATAAATTATATAAAGTTATTTTTAGGGCTAAAATAAAGGATTCTCATAAAATTTTCTATTTTATCAAAATATGGAAATAAAAGTTCATTTTTTTTAATATATTAAGCGGTATATCAGTATGATTCGTTCGGTTATATCAAGTATTTTTTATGTACACTTACACGATTGTAAATAGTCAATTATATACAGTATTAAACAATCCTCATGGTCTATCTCGGAAAATTCGTCATACGGATTTCGGGGATATCCAAAAGGTGGCTTTTCGTCATTGCAACTGCGAGGAATGAAGCAGGAAACGACATAAAATATCATAAAATCAACGTATTACATCGAGCAACATCCTGTAAAATGCCGATTTCAGGATGTTGGGATACATTCTTATAGAGAGATATCCGTTTACGTATGGGCGTTGCCATGCGTTAATGATTATAGGAATATCAGTCCATCTGACACGTATCCATGTAGATGAAATTCAACATGAATTATGCTAATGATTATCGAGAGTGTCTCATATAGCCCAGCAAACCCAGCCATCATTGCAAGGACGTAGCCTAAAGCAATACAGCTTATTATCAGTGATTCCCGGATTGCAGCCTGTTTTGTTCCTCGCAGTTTACAATAGATGCTTTACGTAAAATATCCTTATAATAAGCGTCATTACACTTTTAGTTTTGGCACGAAACATGTATTTATAATGACGCTTTTCGTAACATTCTTTATAATGACGCTTTTTGTAACAAACACATTACAAGCGTCATTCCGCTCTTAGTTGCGGTACGAAATGAACACTCGCAATGACACGGAATACGCTATTTTTTTGATGATATAATAGTTTTCAGGCAGACACTAATGAAAAAGTATTTTACATCCTTCAGAATCCGGGATTCTTTGACATTTCCATTTGTCTCAGAATCCGGGATTCTTTGGCATTTCCGTTTCCGTTTGTCTCATATCCCGGGGATATTTGGCATTTCCGTTTCTGTTTGCCTCATATCCCGGGGATATTTGTCATTTCCTTTTCAGTTTGCCTCATATCCCGGGGATATTTGTCATTTACGTTTCTGATTGACTCATATCCCGGTGATATTTGACATTTACGTTTCTGTTTGCCTCATATCCCGGGGATATTTGACATTTTCGTTTCTGTTTGCTTCATATCCTGGGGATATTTGGTATTTTCGTTTCCATTTGCTTCGGAATCCGGGTTATTTGTATCAAATCTATTTCGGGCGCTTTCACTGCGGCTGATTGTTGCACACAGAGGCAAGCATTGTCCTTATTCTATCGCTATCAATTGCGCTCTTACATCGTCGTCGGTACTGTAGAGTTCGACCCCAAAGGCTCTTCTACCAATTTTGCCTGCGTCAGCCCAATCTAAAATCGTAAATCTAAAATCGTAAATCTAAAATCGTAAAAAAACGACGATTTTCGGATATTTTTTTCTGTCCGAAGCAGTTTTTTCAAGAAAAGTGAAAAAAAATTTTCACAAAATTGATTCTTATAATCAGTGAATTACAAAAAAAATGAAATTTTTTTTCAAAAAAGATTTGGAGGTAATGAAAAAGTATTTACCTTTGCGCTCCCAATCGGAAACGAAAGGGCTGCCGAAAAGGAAACGAAAGGCAAGAAAAAAGTTCTTTGAAAATATTGGAAACAGCGCTAAG
>JAIROC010000444.1 GCA_031257735.1 Bacteroidales bacterium
GTTAAAGCGGGCACCAAAAAGGTTAAAGCGGGCACCAAAAAGGTTAAAGCGGGCACCAAAAAGGTTAAAGCAGGCGCCAAAAAGGTTAAAGCAGGCACCAAAAAGGTTAAACCAGGCACCAAAAAGGTTAAACCAGGCGCCAATAAGGTTAAAGCAGGCTCCTAAAATGTTAAAGCAGGCGCCAAATAGGTTAAAACGGGCACCAAAAAGGTTAAAGCAGGCACCAAAAAGGTTAAAGCGGGCACCAAAAAGGTTAAAACGGGCACCAAAAAGGTTAAAGCAGGCGCCAAAAAGGTTAAAGCAGGCACCAAAAAGGTTAAAGCAGGCACCAAAAAGGTTCAATCAGGCGCCAAAAAGGCTAAAGCAGGCGCCAAAAAGGCTAAAACAGGCACCAAAAAGGCTAAAGCAGGCTCTAAAAAAGCTAAAGCAGGCTCTAAAAAAGCTAAAGCAGGCTCCAAAAAGGCTAAAGCAAGCACCAAAAAGGCTAAAGCAGGATGAAAAAAGGTTAAAACAGGATGAAAAAAGGCTAAAACGAGCATAAGAAAAGAAAATATGAGAGAAAGAAAATGTCAGCCCTATAAAAAAAGAACAGACGAAAGAAAATAATCACAATAAGACAGAACAGAATAGGACAGGAGTTTTGCCGTTGAAGTGTGGATTATTTTTTCTTTTTCTTTGGAAACCATCCTTTTTGTACGCGTCTACGTTGATGAAAAAGTTCTAATATACTCCAAAAAGAACTAACAGCAAAAATACTCCATAATGATGACCATAATACATTATTAATAATCAATGAAGCAATAATTCCACCAATGCCCAATAATAAAAATATCCACCAACAACGAACCCCAAAGTGATATTCGCATTTAATCACAACAGGATGAAAAATGCCGATAATGAAAAAAGTATATACCCCAATGAAAATTCCTGTCAAATTAAATTCTTGAATAAATTCCATACGTAATTGATAAATGTTATTTTTCTATTTCCTGTACTAAATAATCTTTCGCAAACTTTCCCTCGTTAAATAAGAGATCAATACAAGACGTATTGGCAATAAATCCCAATCTGTCGGAAAACACCTGTCGATAAGGTGTAAAAAAAACGCTACGACAATCTTTGTCTTCTTTTTTCGGTCGAATGGTTTGACGTAAATCAGTAATTCCATTTCCATAAAGATCAATATATTCCGATGTTAATGTATATTGTTTTTCTATTCCAAAGAGGCGTAATATCAAGTTGAACAATTGTAAATTATACTCGAATAAACTGTCCGTATTTTGTTGCGTATAAAAAACCTCAAAATAATCACGATAATACAAAAAAAACGGGCTCGTATTGTATGCGGTTTCTATTGCTCTCCAATGTGTTCGTTGCCATGATTGTTTATAATCAATTTGGACTTGACTTATCGGACAGTTATGCTGTTTATTCTTCATAACGGGAATACTCAATGGTAACAATCCATTAGCCGTAGGGATGAAGCATCGATTGCGGTAGCTTTGTTTTACAAAGTTTTCATGATATTCAATACAAACATAATCTGCTTTCAGAAATGCCAACAAATATTCAATCGGAGGTAAATATGTAATAGAGAGTATTACCATGAGATGGATATTCGGATTATTCTATTCGTTTAATATCGGCTCCAATAGCCTGTAACCGCTTATCCATATTTTGATATCCCCTGTCAATCTGTTCTATATTATTAATAATACTTTTACCTTTTGCAGACAAAGCCGCTATAAGCAAAGCTACTCCCGCACGTATATCGGGAGAAGTCATAGTTGTTCCCCGTAAAGGATATTGATGATTTAATCCGATAATAGTTGCTCTGTGAGGATCGCAAAGAATAATTTTTGCCCCCATATCTATTAGTTTATCAACGAAAAATAAACGGCTTTCAAACATTTTCTGATGAATAAGTACACTCCCTTTTGCCTGTATGGCAGTAACAAGAGCAATACTGATAAGGTCTGGCGTAAAACCGGGCCAGGGCGCATCCGAAACAGTCATAATAGACCCGTCCATGAAAGTTTCTATTTCATAACATTCCTGTTCAGGGATGAAAATATCATCATTTATCTGTTCCATTTTTATTCCCAAGCGAGTGAAAACATCAGGAATAATGCCTAAAAATTTGTATTCGACATTTTTTATTGTAATCTCCGAGCGAGTAATCGCTGCCATACCAATAAAACTGCCAACCTCAATCATATCCGCCAATAAACGATGTTTGCATCCATGTAATTCTTCCACTCCTTCAATTGTCAGTAAATTAGACCCCACCCCTGAAATCTTTGCTCCCATATTATTGAGCATGGAGCAAAGTTGATACAAATAGGGTTCACAGGCAGCATTGAAGATAATCGTTTTTCCTTTTGCCAGAACTGCCGCCATAACAATATTGGCAGTCCCCGTTACCGATGCCTCATCCAATAACATATAACATCCGCGAAGAGATTTTGCTACTGCCCGATACAGCGAATTTTGTTGTGAATAATCAAAGCTTGCTCCCAATTTGGATAAGCCGACAAAATGTGTATCAAGTCTTCTGCGTCCTATTTTATCCCCTCCCGGACGAGGAACTGTTCCTTTATGAAACCTGCCCAACATAGGTCCCAATATCATAATAGAACCTCGCAAACTATTTGCCTGTTGATAAAACGCTTTTGTCTCCATATAACTGAAATCAATATCTTTTGCTTCAAACGAATAAGTATCATGCGAAATCTTTTCCACCTGTACCCCTATTCCTTGCAAAAGCGCTATCAGTTGATTGATATCCTGTATGTCGGGGATATTTGATATTGTTACTTTCTCTTTGGTTAGCAATACGGCACATAATACCTGTAATGCTTCATTTTTTGCTCCCTGTGGCGTTAATGTTCCATGAAGACGATTGCCTCCATGTATTTCAAAACTACTCATACTGTTCCTTTCCTGAATTATTTATTTCTCTGACCGTAATATCTTCAAAGTTTACATAAAATATAAGCGGAAGTAATCACCTCCGCTTACATGAATAGAGCATTCTTATTCCTTATATATCTATTTTCTCAGGAGTTTTCCTTGATAATTTTGTTTTTCTGCTGTTATACGATAAATGTATATTCCTTTCGCAATATCAGTTACCGAAATTGTATTCTGACGGGTAAGTGTTTGTTGTATTAAGACCCTCCCCTGCATATCGTAAAGCGTAAAAAATGCTTGATTTATATTTTCAGGCAGGATAAGTGTAATATTGTCTGTAGCAGGATTTGGATATACGGTTATGGAAGATTCTTTTATATCCTTTATAGAAGTTGTCGCTTCAAAAACAGCCTCAAAAGTTGTATCCGATAACACGACAAGAGTACGCGGATTAGTTTTATTCGAATCACTCCATTGTACAAAATGATAACCTGCATTGGGTATTGCTTCAATAGTGGCAATGGTATTTCTTGCATAATTATCTTCACCTTTAACGGTTCCCATTGTTGCATCATTAACTGTTACTGTTACATGATAAACCATTATCTCGAACTCAGCCGTAAAGTTTGTATCCGATGTTACTGTTAGGGTACGCGGATTTTCATTATTGCCATCATCCCATTTCACAAACCGATAACCAACATTAGCCATTGCCATAATAATAGCTGTATTGTTTTGACAAGGAGCCTGCAATAATTTTGGCGTACCCATATAAGGATAATTACTTTGCAATCTAATCTGAAATAAAGCAGTATCCTGAATATTGGTAAACTTATTCCACAAAGGATCATTCTTATAATAACCCTCTGAACCACAAATTACCTGTACGGGAATATTTTTAGGTACAAGATAAAAAGTATTGATATAAATTTGCGGAGGTTCAACTGCATTTACAGACAGTGTTGCAATCAATGTATCTTTTGAAAAGGCTTCATCTCCAATATTCGAAACTGATTTACCTATCGTTACCGAAGCTAAATCCTTACAATCGGCAAAAGCAGAATGTCCTATTGTCGTAACTAAATCAGGAATATTTATTGAAGTCAAACGATGACAACCTGTAAAAGCGCCATTTCCAATGGAAGATACCAAATTACCCATCGTTACCGACGCCAAAGCGCTACATTCCCGAAATGCATAAGTTCCAATCAGGGTTACAGAATCGGGAATAACTATCGACGTTAATTTATTACAACCTGAAAAAGCCCAGTCTGGAATAACTGTTACATTGTTCCCAATAACTAATGTCGAAAGAGAAGGACAATTGAAAAAAGCAGCGAATGCGATGGATTTTCCCGAAAAAGTACAATTTGTAGCATTATAATTAACACTGCCAAGGTTGGTATTGAAAGCAAAAGCAGAAACGCCTATTGTCTTTACCGAATTGGGAATTGTTATTGTTGTTATGCCTGTACAACCGTAAAAAGCTCTGTCTCCAATGGCAGTTACTGAATTACCAATTCTTACCGACGAAAAACTCTTACAATCGGTAAAAGCATAATCTCCTATTACTGTTACCAAATCAGGAATATCTAAGGAAGCCAAGCTATTGCAATTATAAAATGCATAATCTCCTATTGTTTTTACCGGATTGGGAATGGTTACAGCTGCCAATTTATTGCAATTGTAAAACGCATAAGTTCCTATTTCCGTTACTGAATCAGGTATTGTTACAAAGGTTAAAGCATCACATCCCGCAAAAACATAATTTCCTATTACAGTTACTAAATCAGGAATGATCACAGAATCCAAACTTCTGCAATTATAAAACGCATAATTCCCTATTGTCTTCACCGAATCGGAAATGATTATCTCTGTCAGTTTATTGCAATTGTAAAAAGCGGAATGTCCTATATTAGTTATTGCACCTCGAATTGTTATAGAATTCAGTTCTGTACATGCGAAAAAAACAGAATCTTTTATCATTGTTACCGAATCGGGAATGATTATCGCAGTTAAGCTACTGCAACTGTCAAAAGCAGCCTGTCCAATATACATTACTGAATCAGGAATGTTTATGGATGCTAATTTTTTGCATCTGGCGAAAGCATAATCAGGAATGATTTTTACACTATTTCCCATGGTTACGGTCGTCAAAGGACAATTCAGAAAGACACAAGAATCTAATTTTTTGCCCATATAAGTACAGTTTGCTGCATTAAAATCCAAAGTAGTAAGGTTAGTATCATTAAGAAAAGCAGCATGATGGATAGTCGTAATTGATTTTCCTATTGTTACGGAAGCCAAAGCGTTACACTCTGCAAAAGCAAGTTCAGGAATGATTTGTACATCATCTCCAATAATTACATTAGACAATAAAGGACAATCTAAAAAGACGCGATACGCCCGCCCCCTGTCTCCCATATAAGTACAATTTTCAGCATTAAAATAAACAGTTACAAGATTACTGTCTTTACTGAAAGCATTATTACGAATGGAAGTTACAGAAGCAGGAATTGTTATTGAGGTTAAGCCGATACATTTTTCAAACGCATTTTTTCCAATTGTTTTTACTGTATTGGGAATTGTTATTGAGATTAAGTCAATACAATCCTTAAAGGCGCTGTCTCCGACTGAAATAACGATATATGAATTACTATCAAGGCTTACAGTATCAGGAATGATAATATTTCCCTTATAACTATTGTCATTTAGCGCTTTGTAAGTAACCTCTGCTGTTAATGGCGAAGTTGAAGATTTTATATTATAATAAATAGTATCTCCATTACTGTTAACGGTATAAAAATCATATCCCATTGCTTTGTTTGTAGCACAAACGCATAAGGCTATTGTCAAAAGTACAATTATTTTTCTCATTTTGAATTATTTATCTTTTATTAATCACTTATTATTTTCGTTACTGTTTATGTATTCTTTACTATTCTATTCTTGACCACTTTATTTTTCACTTTACTATTAACTGCATTATTATTTATTTATTATGCTTTTACTATTCTTTTGTTGCAATTTATGCTTTGGATGTCATTCGTTTTATCAATGGTAAAATATGAGCTGCAAAGGTACAAAATATATTGTAATAATTGACGCATATAAAAATTTTTTTTATGATTATTGTATATGAAAACAGTAAACGAGTGAATGAGTATTTCCAACCAATATAGAATAATCATGTTTACATAGCGTCATGAATGAATTTTTCTGCTAAGGAGATTACGCCTTATATCGGTTGATCAATTGAAGCAAGATTTAGGAAGTGGGAAAGTACGAAGAAATGAAAAATGCAGGTACAATCTAAACAGTTCCGTTTCGCAGGACAAAAGTAAATTAATGCAACGATAAAAAAAAAGTTTATTTATTTCATTTTTTTTGCTTCCTTTGCAAGTTGAAATAAACGATATATATTTTTTCTATACAACTAATAACAAAGAAAATAAAGATATGTACGAAATAAAAAAACATCCGATATTATCCATAAAGGAAGAAGAAGCAGTTGTATTTTTATACAATGGTAAACAAATTCAGGGTCAAAAAGGCTATACTATAGCGTCAGCCCTTCATCGAGCAGGTTATCCCGTTCACAGTAAAAGCATCTCATCCCGCAAAAGAAGTCTGGCTTGCGGTATCGGCAAATGCGGAGCCTGTGAAATGCTGGTAGATGGCATTGTTCGACGTATTTGTATCACAAATGTGGACAACGTTAAGGAAGTGAAAGAACTCCCCGATAACTATCAGCCACAATCCTATGAAAATCCTCAAACAAAACTGAATATTCATAAAACAACCGTAATCATTGTAGGCGCCGGACCTGCTGGTTTGGCTTGTCGGGAAAAACTGAACGAATTTAATATCCCCAATTTGGTCGTTGATAACAATGCCGTTATAGGTGGACAGTTCAACATGCAAACACATCAATTTTTCTTTTTTGAAAAAGAAAAGAAATATGGCGGGATGCGCGGTTTCGATATTGCAAAAACATTAGCGGGAGATAATCACGAAGGTATTATTCTCAATGCCACAGTATGGGATATACTAGAAGGTAAACGTGTGGCGATAAAAAACATCAATACACAGGAAATTTCTTACATAGATGCAGAATATTTGGTAATCGCAACAGGGGCTGTTCCGTTTATGCCAAGTTTTGAAAACGATGATGTTCCCGGTGTATATACTGCCGCCGTTTTCCAAAAAATGATGAATCAGGAACATACTCTTCTGGGGAAAAATATTCTCACTGTCGGGGCAGGAAATATTGGTTATCTAACTTCTTATCAGGGGATGCAGGCAGGGGCAACTATCAAAGCCATCATAGAAGCTCAACCCCATGAAGGTGGATTTCCTGTTCAGGCTAATCGTGTGCGTCGATTGGGTATTCCGATTATGACTTCGCATATTCTTTTAAAAGCCATTCCCAATAAAAATTATGACGGCATTACAGGAGCAATTGTCGCAGCATGTAAAGATTTTAAACCCATCACGGGAACAGAAAAAATGATTGACGGCATTGATATTATTAATATTTGTACAGGTTTAGTGCAGGATAATCAACTGCTCATTAAAGGAAAAGAAATATTTGGAGAAAATACTTACGGAGCAGGAGACGCTATTCGTATCGGAGAAGGTACAAGCGCTGTTGTTCGTGGAAAACAGGTTGCTTACGAGATTGCGCAAGCTATGGATATTCGTTTTAACTATGACGAATATTTGGAAATATCCAAAGAATATATAGATTCGCAACAGCATCCTGTCCGCATTTTAGACAACCCCATATTGCCGGACGAAAAAAGAATGATGGCAAAAGGATTTGTACAGATAGATTGCGTATATGGTTTTGCCTGCAATCCGTGCGCTTTTGCTTGTTCATACAAGGCAATTACAAAGTCAAGTACTTCCACTGTCCCAGATATTGATTATGATAAATGTATTGGTTGTATGGAATGCGTTTATCAATGTCCGGGCTTGGCAATATTCGGATATAATATTAATAAGAATCAATTATTTTTACCGATAGAATATCATGCGGAAGAAGGAGCAGAAGTTTTTCTTGTCGATAACAGCGGTCAAAAAGTAGGAGAAGGCATTATTGAAAAAATTCTCAAAAAGAAAAACAAAACAAACGTTGCCCGCGTTAAAGCAACCACTGTTTCAGGTTCCGTGACCGAATTGGTAAAGGTAAAAGGGTTTATTGTGAAATCATCTTATCCGGAAGTTTTATCCTTGCAAACAGCGCCGAAAATAGAAGGGGAAAGTTTTGTTTGTCACTGCGATGATGTTTCCGTTAAGGAATTACTCGAAATGATAGGAGAACGTTCTTTTATTTCAGTAGATGAATTGAAACATGTAACACGTTTGGGGATGGGATCCTGCAGGGGGAAACGTTGTATTGCTCGCGCAAAACAATTATTGCGGTCGTATGGGATAGAAGTCTTGGGAGATGCAACTCCTCGCGGACCACTTTCAAATCAAGTATCTCTGGGAGATTTACACAATCCAAAAGCGAAAGAAGTTTTCGTTATCGGAGCCAACAAAACAGCTAAAAAGATAGAAACCGAAGTTCTTATCGCAGGAGGCGGGATTGCAGGAAGCGCTTTATTTCGTTATTTTGCGGAGGCAGGCATGCAACCCATACTGCTGAATACAGAAAGAGGCGCTTCTTGGAGAAACATTGCAGGAGGACGTCCTGCTTTTTCCAATGCCGATATTTCGGATATAGCAAAACATAATTTGCAAATATTCCATCAGATTCAAAAGGTTTACGATATTAGATTCAAACCCATTCGCTATGTAAATCTAGTTCATGACGAGGCAACATACAGGGCATTGGATGCCTCTCGCGCATGGAGCGATGCCCGTATGGTAGATGCAAAAGATTTCAAAAAAGAAGTTTCTCCTTTATGGAGCAACAAAACAGGAAATTATTCTCATGCCTTAATTACTAACGATTGCTGGCAGGCAACACCCGGACATACCGTTGATTTTATCCGCAAAATGGGGAAAAATAAGGGTGGAAATGTCATGGAAGACTGTAATCTTCTTGAAGTAAGAAAAGAAGGGAATAAATATCATGCTTTGGTACTCACGCATCAAAACGAATATGTTGAATATTGCTGTAATCATTTTGCGAACGCCTTAGGGAAGAATGCGGAAAAATTTGCAGGCATGCTTGGCATAGAAACAGGATTATATTCTGTAAAACATCAAGCCTTTATTACGCAACGCTTACCCATGATGGGAAAAGATGGAGACGCTTTGGACATGGTGATAGACCGTCGTAGATACAAAGGATTTACGGCAGTTTATGGACAACAGTTAAAGGAAACGGGACAAATTATTGGATGTGCATCTCCTGCCTCCGACCCTAAAGAAGCCGGAAATAATCTCAAAATAAACAGTAAAGATTTTATAGAAATTGTTTCTGAGATATTTTCAGATTGGATACCGAATTTATCGGGAGCCGCTTTTCAAGCCTTTTGGTCGGGTTATTATGTAGAACCGCGTTACATTGTAGATCCAGAATTGGGACTGCTTATTGGTTTGCGAGGACATGGATTTATGCTGGGACAATATTTGGCGAAAATTTATGTGGATAAATTGTTGGGTAAAGATGTTCCGTCTTATCTCAATGACCTGAAACTGTCCGGAAAAGGATTAAGTGAAACTGCATTTAAATAAGAGGCGTTTCTTTTTTAGTAAAGAATGGCGCTAAGAAATAGTTGAATTATGAATTATGAATTATGAATTAGCTGACGCGAGAATAATAATTCATGATTAGCGCCTGTCTATAAAGTACAAATAGGGTTGTTTCAAAAGCGCTTCCCGCAATGACGGCATTGTTTGGACGACATAACACCGTCATTGCGTGCGTAGCGAAGCAATCCCTAACCAAAGAACGCATTGATTGTTAGGGATTAACTCCGCTGCTCTTACAGGCGCCACGTCGCTGCACTCCTCACAATGACGGCGTTGATTGTTGCGAAGATACTTTATAGACAGACACTAATTAAATATGCAGAAAATATAAAAAGAATGAATGTAAGAACAAAAGATGCACTACATATAGCATGTAGCGTCTATTCAAAATCCGATTATCTGATTACCGTTGACAAAAAATTATTTAATCTGAAATTGAATGATATCAGAATAATCAGTCCGTTAGTATTTATTAATGAAATAGAGAAATAATCATGTTTACAGAAAAAGTATTACGCAAAAAGGGAATGGAAGTACTCATTGACAAATTAGGACGGGTAGAAGCAGAAAGATTTATCAGTCTTATAATTCGTGAGCCATTTGATTATACCGAATGGCAAAGAGATTTATTTGATGAGATGACCGTAAAAGAACTAAGTAATGAGGCAATGAAAGAGTATAAAAAAACGAGTAAATAATAGCTGTCCGAAAATTACTATATCATTTGTTTGTTGGTTTATTCATTGTTCTTGCTTCATTATTATGATTATCAACAATATGTTTGTTGCTATTATAAAGAAATAATAAGCGTGCATAATATTTTTTGAGAAATTTGAAAAAGATATGAAAAAAAAATATACCTTTGCAGCACGGCAATTGAGACAAGAAAATTGTTTCAGATAAGCGGTCCCTTAGCTCAGTCGGTTAGAGCATCTGACTCATAATCAGAGGGTCCTTGGTTCGAGCCCAAGAGGGACCACAATATTGATTTTATCGAATACCTGACAAGTTTACGATAAAAATCCCCTTCCCGATTATATTTCTATACGCATTATTACATCTCAAGACAAGAATTATTGTCATTTTGATGTACGATTTTATTTTAATCTGCGTTATATTCCCGATAAAATATTTGTACATTTTTCAAAGATGCAGCATAAACACGGAAAATTGGAGATAAATTAAACAAGCTGCCATATTTTTGCGTTATTTTCATCTTTAATATATTATGCTATATTGCAATAATTTATGGGATAAAATAACAATGATGTGAATGAGGCTATTTTGTATGAATTGTTTTTTTTTATAGGCGATTAAAATAGTATTAAGTTAAGTTTTGAAAAGGAATTTAGTGATTTTATTTTATAACGTAAAGATTTATAGTAAGAAAAGAAGTGCAAAAAAAGTGTAACCTTTTTTCGACAAAGTCCGTATCAAAACAAAGAAAAAAAATTGCCGATCGAAATTCGTTTCATATAAAAAAAAAATGTACTTTTGTGTTTCGAAAAAGAGAAAGAATGACTATAGTACGATTATTTACTTTATCAATGGTGTTATTGAGCATTGGAACCCTTTCAATGAAAGCGCAAGACGCTCATTTCTCGCAGTTTTATGCGAACCCATTATATTTGAATCCTGCATACGCAGGATCAGTGGTATGTCCACGAATAGTGGCGAATTTTCGTCATCAGTGGCCTGTATTAAGTAGTAAATATACAACTTATGCAGCCTCGTATGATCAACATTTTGAAGCTATATCAGGAGGAATAGGCGTATTGTTTGTAGGAGACCGAGCAGGAGCAGGTACAATTACAACAAATGCGATAAGTTTGATTTATTCATTCAAAGCAGACCTGACACGTGAAGTAGCTATGCGTATTGCCTTGCAAGCTACCTATCAACAAAAATCAGTTGATTTTTCACACGCTCTTTGGGGTGATATGATTGACCCTAAATTTGGATTTGTTTTTCAAACAAAAGAAACATTGAATAAATATTCAAAAGGCATAGCAGATTTTTCAACAGGGATCATTTTTTATTCGGATAAATTTTATGGGGGCGTTGCTGTAAATCATTTTACACAACCTAAAGAAAGTTTTTATGACAATACAGGCAATGAAACTCGTCTGCCTATGAAAATATCCGCAAACTTTGGAGCAGTAATAGATATTAAACAACAAAGAAGAAGAGAAAAAAATATTGGAGATATGTCTATTTCTCCTAACCTTATTTTTCAATACCAAAGAAATTTTTCAGCAAAAGGAGAAAGCTATTCGTATTTGAATATTGGCTTATATTATACATGTTATCCTATGATAATAGGCGCATGGTACAGACAAGGAATACTAAGAGAAGGAACATATACAAACAGACCTGATGCACTCGTATTCTTGGCTGGAATTGAATATTCATTTATGAAAATAGGATATTCATACGATTTTACAATACCTTCTTTGAAAGCAGGAAAAGCAAGTACAGGAGGCGCACATGAAATTTCAGCACAATTTCATCTGCCTTGTCCTGTCAAAGCACGCAGGGTGCGACATATCAATTGCCCTAAATTTTAATGAATAGAAATAAAAAACTAAATATACATAAATAATACGAAAAATATTTATAATTATGAATACGAAAAAATTGTTCAAAATAGTTATTGGAACGGCAATAGGAACATTATTGCTAATCTCATGTAAAAAAGAAATATCAAACGCAACAGGGTGGGAATATAACAATCCCAAAAATGGAGGCTTTGAACTTCCTCCATTTGAAGGTCAAATAACAGGTCCGGGATTAGTATTTATCGAAGGAGGTCAATTTACCATGGGACGTACAGAAGAAGATGTAATGCATGATTGGGATAATTATCCCAGAACAGTTACAATTTCTTCTTTTTATATGGATGAAACGGAAGTAACAAATCAGTATTATCGGGATTATTTGTCATGGTTGGGACTTGTTTTCTTTCCATCAGAATTATATTCCGTATACAATGCCGCTCTCCCAGATACTACCGTTTGGCGAAATAAACTTTCTTATAATGAACCGTATGTGGAAAATTATTTTAGACATCCAGCTTTTCGTGATTATCCTGTAGTTGGGGTTAGTTGGGTACAAGCTACAAAATTTTGTGCATGGCGTACCGACCGTGTGAACGAAGATATTTTAATTAAGCGCGGACTTGTTAATATGACGAATGAACCAAGTTCGGAAGGATATTTCAATACAGATGCCTATCTTCTATACCCTGATTATGAAAATAACAGTGATAGAAGATTACAATATATCTCTACAGGAGAAGAACGTAATGCACGTATGGAAGATGGTATCCTATTACCCAAATACAGACTCCCTACAGAAGCAGAATGGGAATATGCAGCAGTGGGATTAATTGGAATTACATTGGAAGAACGTGTTTTGGAACGTAGAACATACGCATGGAACGGACAAGTTACCCGTACGGATGATAAAAAATATATGGGAGAATTTGTGTTGAACAGTCGTAGAGGACGTGGCGACTATATGGGTGTTGCCTCTGCTTTGAATGATGGAGATGCCTATACGGGGCCTGTTGTTGGTAAATGGCCCAATGATTATGGTTTGTATCACATGACAGGAAATGTGGCTGAATGGGTAATGGATGTATATCGTCCATTGAGTTTTGATGATGTAAATGATTTGAATCCCTATAGAGGGAATGAGTATGAAACTGTTCAGCTAATGGATGATGGGACAGTAGCAGAAAGAGATGAGATGGGGGTTGTACCTATGGTACCTGTGTCTGATTTCAAGAATGACAGACGTAGAAATTATCGTTCTGCAAATAATATTAATTACTTGGACGGAGATTGGGCTTCCCAAATGGATGGAGAACATTGGAAAGATCATGAATCGCCAGAATCAACCGTTACCATGTATGATAAATCGCCCCTCCCAAGTACATACTCTATGGTTGCCGACAATGCACGCGTGTATAAAGGCGGATCATGGAAAGATTTACAATATTGGGCAAGTCCGGGTAATAGAAGATTTTTAGATCAGGATGAATCAACTGATTATATTGGCTTTCGTTGTGCTATGACACGCTTGGGTTCTACCGACGGAAGAAATAGATAGAGTTATTTTTTTAATTATTATTATGTGTTACATGCTTTCCCCCTGTTAAAACTAACAGGGGGTTTGCTTTAATAAAATTACAATGATTTCTGTTAATGAAGTGTATAATATTTTTCTACAGTCTACGGGCGTGAACACAGACACAAAAACGGTTATGCATGGAAATATCTTTTTCGGGTTAAAAGGGAATCGCTATAACGGGAATAGTTTTGCTGGAGAAGCTTTAGAAAAAGGAGCGTCTTTTGCAGTAATAGATGAACCCAAATACAAAATAAATGAACAATGCTTATTAGTAGATAATGTATTGTCTACATTACAGCAATTAGCAAATCATCATCGTAATCAATTGAATATTCCTGTTATTGGAATTACGGGTACGAATGGAAAAACAACAACAAAAGAGTTGATTAATCATGTTCTTTCTACTAAATATAAAGTATACGCTACAGAAGGAAATTTGAACAATCATATAGGAGTTCCATTGACATTGTTAAAGATCAATAAGAAAGATGCCCAAATCGCCATCATAGAAATGGGAGCAAATCATGTTGGCGAAATAAAAGAACTTTGTCAAATAGCAGAACCAAATTATGGAATTATTACAAATATAGGGAAAGCACATTTGGAAGGATTTGGGTCTGTAGACAGGATTATTGAAACCAAGTCGGCTTTGTACCAATCTGTAAAAGCAAATCATGGAACAGTTTTTGTAAATTCGGGTGATAAACTGCTTATGGAGTTTTCGTCCGACATAAAAAGAATTACATACGGACAATTATCGGGCAACTGTAAAGGCATTTGCCAAGAAAATAATCTATTGATAAAAATTATTTTGCCCGATCATTCTGTAGAAATACAAACACAATTGGCAGGAGACTATAATTTTTATAATATAATGGGAGCAATCACTGTTGGTTTGTATTTTTCTATTCCGATAGATGATATAAAATTTGCCTTGGAAAAATATATTCCCAATAACAGGTCTCAACTGATTAAAAAAAATAATAAGTTCATCATTATTGACGCCTATAATGCAAATCCTTCCAGTATGGAATTAGCAATTTGTAACCTTGCAAAGATACAGACTTCTCCCAAATCCCTGCTGTTAGGCGATATGTTTGAATTGGGAGAAAGTAGTGTGAAAGAACATCAACGCATTGTCGATTTGATTCGGAAATATTCATTTGATACTGTTTATTTGTTAGGAGAAGCCTTTGCAAAGACAAATGCAGATACATCTTGGGTGTATACAAACGCTGAACAATTATCTATCGCCTTAAAAAAAACGCTCCCCGAAAATACAACGCTGTTAATTAAAGGCTCCAGAGCAATGAAAATGGAACTATTCTTGAATATCATTTAATATATGTTAGTTAAAAAAAATCCGGTAGATATAATAGGGTTGATGTCAGGTTCTTCTTTGGATGGATTGGATGTAGCTTGGTGTCGATTTGAATTTCGCGAAGGAAAATGGGATTATACAATCTTGTCGGCGAATACCTATTTATATCCCCCTGAATGGAAAGAACGTTTACAAACATTGTCAAAACAAGATGCCTTTACATACGTGAAAACACATGTTGAGTTTGGGCATTTCATGGGACATCTTGTAAAAAGATTTATAAAGAAATATCAGGCAGAAGCAGATTATATTTCTTCTCATGGACATACTGTTTTTCATCAACCTCATTTGGGAATAACCTCTCAAATTGGAGATGGAGCTGCATTGGCGGCAACCTCAGGAATAAATGTTATCTGTGATTTCAGGTCAATGGATGTAGCGCTGAAAGGAGAAGGAGCTCCTTTAGTTCCTATCGGTGATAAGCTATTGTTTTCTGATTATACATATTGTCTCAATATCGGAGGCATTGCGAATATTTCATACGACGAAAATAACATCCGAAAAGCATTTGATATTACACTTGCAAATATGGCTTTAAACTATTTCGCAGAACGAAAAGGAATGCCTTACGATAAAGATGGGTTATTGGCAAAAAAAGGAAATATTCGATTGAGACTTTTTAAGGAATTAAATTCATTGTCGTTTTACGAAAAAGATACGCCTAAATCATTAGGGAAAGAATGGTTTGAATCGGTATTTTTACCTGTAATTTTTCAGCATAAGTATCCCTACGCAGATATTATGGCAACCATTGTAGAACATATTGTTTACCAGATAGGGCGAGTTATGCAGCATAAACCTGCAGGGAAACTGTTATTAACAGGAGGGGGGGCTAAAAATAAATTTTTGGTGGAACGACTGTTCTATCATATACCACATATTCAAATTGTCCTACCCAACAATTCCCTGATAGAATATAAAGAGGCTTTGATTTTTGCTTTTCTTGGATGTTTGCGCATTAATAATCAAATTAACTGTTTAAGAACAGCAACAGGCTCTACCTGCGACCATGTTGCTGGAGTTGTTTATCAGAGAACACCCATCATACATGAAAGATAAAAAGTCGTTAAAATCTTTTAATACTTTCGGAATAGATGTTTTTGCGAAAGACATCATTTCTATATCTCATGACGATGATATAATGAAATTTTTATCTTCTTCCAAGAAACAATATCCGTTCTATGTTTTGGGAGATGGGAGTAATGTTTTATTTACCAAAGATTATGACGGGATTATTTTAAAAATGGAGACAAAAGGGATTGAAATTGTCTCTCAAAATAAAGAAAAAGCGCTTGTCAAGGCAAAAGCAGGTGAAGATTGGGATACGTTTGTGCGTTATTGTCTTGCACACAATTTTTGTGGGTTGGAAAATCTGGCGCTTATTCCGGGGAAAGTGGGCAGTAGTCCTATTCAAAATATTGGGGCTTATGGACAGGAAGTTAAAAATTTTATTACAAAAGTATATGCAATCTCCGTTTTGGATATGTCTTTCTGTACATTTATAAATAAGGATTGTCAGTTCGGATATCGTACAAGTATATTTAAACAGGCTCAAAAAGGTCGGTATATCATCACAGATGTTGAATTTATGCTGACGATTGATGGCGTTCCCGATATTACTTATAAGGATATACAAAATCATTTGTCTGCAACAGCCCCCGTAAAAGCGCAGGATGTATATAATGCCGTTTCGTACATCAGGTCTGTTAAACTACCTGATTGGAAAGTGTTAGGTAATGCGGGAAGTTTTTTTAAAAATCCCGTAGTGTCTGTTACTCATTTCACGGAGTTGAAAAATAAGTATCCTTTCTTAAAAGCATACCCCGTTGAAAAAGACAAATGTAAAATGTCCGCCGCCCAACTGATTGATATTTCAGGATGGAAAGGCAAGAGAATTGGCGATGCAGGCGTACATGTAAATCAGCCCTTGGTTTTGATTAACTACGGCAATGCCAAAGGAAAAGATATCTTGAATCTGGCAAAACAAATACAAAATAGTGTTTACGATTTGTCTAAAATAAAATTAGAAATTGAAGTGAATATAAAATAATGACGCTTCAATAATGAATAATGAAAATACAAGACGATTGGTTTCCCTGTGGAAAAACGCAGAGAGTTAGAAAAGTATTTTCTGCGTCTTTCTGCGAGTTCTGCGAGAAAAATAAATTCATAGTTTCATAGTGTTTTTTGTGATTAAAAAATTGATAGTGTTTTTATATTGATGGCTGAAACTGTCAATATGGCAGTGAAAAGTATCTAAATGCCGTCGGAAAGTCTCCA
>JAIROC010000195.1 GCA_031257735.1 Bacteroidales bacterium
AAGCTGGTATCATTATTATCAATTCCGACGGATTATTGATTACAATATCCGAAGCATCTACCTTTGTACGACTTCCCCATGCGTCAATAAAATAAACGCCATTTGCTGAATTATCTCCAATGACGGCATAATGCCGACTTTATCGACAGATACTAAATATACATGCTTGTTAAAACTTTTTTACTCGGAATGACGTTTATTAAAGAAATTTCAAATACCTTTGCAAGCGAAAAATAATTCATGTTTATTATGGAAGAAATAAATAATACACAAGACAGAAACATAAAGAAATATAAGCGATTAAGTATTTTATTTGCGATTATAGCATTGCTATCAGTAGGGATAAGTGTTTATTATATTACCCTTTCTCGTGAACAGCAAGAAGAAAGCAAAACAATTGAAGAAGAAAATAATAATCTGCAACAGGAATTGGATTCAATACTTTTGGAATACGAAAGTATTAAAAACCAATATGGAGAACTCAATAATCAATTGACGGAAAAAGACAGCGCCATATTGGCTCAAGCAGAAGAAATAAGAGGACTAATTGCATCACAAGAAGATTATCGACGAATTAGAAAGAAATTAGAACTGTTGCAAAACCAAGGAAAAGAATATGTACATCTCTTGGATTCTCTATATGTGGTAAACAAACAATTGACAGAAGAAAATATCGAAATCAAACAAACCGTTACCCGTCTGTCCAAAGAAAAAGAAGAACTTTCTGTTGAAAAAGAAACATTGCAGGAAAAAGTTACTACCGCTACCAAATTAAAAGCCTATAACATTTCTCTCAAAGGGGTTAATCTGAAAGGCAAAGGCAAAAAGGAAGAAGAAACAAACAAGGCAAAACGCGTCAAAAAACTAAAGGTAGTGTTCACCCTAAGTGAAGAGGAATTATTCCCAGCAGGAGAACTGAATTTATATTGTAGAATATCTTTACCTGATGGAAAAGTTTTAGCCTTGGGCAGAGGAGATGGTTACAGTTTTATCAATGATGGAAAACAATTGCAATATACTATCAAATCCTCCGTTGATTATGACAACAAAGCAAAACAAATCACTATGGAATGGAATTTACGACCAGAAGATTATGCTGTTCCGGGTGAATATACTGTGCAATTATTTACAGAAAACGATTATATAGGTCAAGCAAAAATGATATTACAATAAATATAAATATAAATTAAAATAATATAACAATGGCAAAAGAAATAACTGACAACAATTGGGAAGCCCTAATATCAGGAGATAAACCTGTAGTGATTGACTTTTGGGCTGAATGGTGTGGACCCTGTAGAATGATTTCTCCTATAGTAGAAGAAGTCGCTCAGGAATACGAAGATAAGGTAATTATCGGTAAAGTGAATATTGATGATAATGTGAAAATAACAGTCAATTTTAGCATTAGAAATGTCCCAACTTTATTGTTCTTCAAGGAAGGAGAATTGGTAGATAAACATGTTGGCGCTATCTCCAAAAAAGACTTGGTAGAAAAAGTAAATAAATTATTGTAAAATAGTGTTTAATATAAAAAGACGAAGAATGCCTCATCCTTCGTCTTTTTGTCTATTTATATCTGCAATGAATAAACGGTTGATAAAATTAGTGTTGTCTGTCTTTCTGACGGGTATTCTTTCATGGAACAATTTTGCAATTGCTCAAATTGAAGAACCTGTAAAATGGACATTTGTATCGAAACTCCAAAAAGATAACCATGTTCTTTTGAAAATTACGGCAAATATAGCAAAAGGATGGCATTTGTATTCTCAATATAATACATTGGGAATAACACAACAAACGATATTTACGTTTGACAAATCAAATAATTATAAACTGATAGGAAAAACTACCGAACCCAAATATGTTGAATTTACCGATGACTTTGGCACCGATCGCTATTTTGAACTGTCTACTGTGGTTTTCACTCAACTAATAGAAGTCTATACCGAAAAGGATTTTGTCATAACAGGAACAGTGGATGCACAGGCTTGTATCGAAGGGAAATGTATTTTAGTAGGAACTGATTTTGAAATTCCTGTAAAAGGTATAAAATCCACTTCTTCACCCAAGGTTGATACGGTTAATTCTTCTTCTGTTTCAGAAGATGAAGATACAACTACAAATCAAAACGTAGTTTCGGAAACAATACAGGAAGATATTCATCATTCCGAACCCCCCAAAGAAAGAATGTCCAACATTATGATATTTTTCATTTCGCTTTTGGCGGGATTGGCAGCATTGCTAACGCCATGTGTTTTCCCTATGATACCTTTAACTGTCAGTTTCTTTATGAAAGGCGACAACAAAAAAGGCGGCATAAAGAAGGCTTTGATTTTTGGTATTTCTATTGTCATTATTTTTGCCATTCTAGGTATTGCCCTTACCTTGCTTTTCGGAGAAAATGCCACCTATATCATCAGTACTCATTGGATACCCAATTTATTTTTCTTTATCATTTTCATCATATTTGCGTTATCTTTTTTCGGACTGTTTGAAATAACATTGCCTTCTTCATGGGCAAATAAATCGGACGCCCAATCGGAAAAAGGAGGATTGATGGGCATTTTTTTTGTTGCATTGACAACTGTCTTGGTTTCTTTTTCCTGCACGGGACCTATCATCGGAGGCGTTATTATAGGAGTTGCTGCAGATAGCATTGACAGAATTACACCACTGATTTCTATGTTGGGATTTGCCTTGGGATTTGCTGTGCCATTTACGCTATTGGCGCTGTTCCCTTCCGCAATGGGAAAAATGAAAGCAGGCAGTTGGATGAACTCTGTCAAAATAGTCTTTGGATTTTTGGAATTGGCATTGGGATTAAAATTTTTAAGTCAGGCAGATTTATACTGTGGATGGAGGCTGCTTGATAGAGAAGTGTTTTTGGCTTTCTGGATAGTTATATTTACCTTGCTGGGACTTTATTTACTTGGAAAATTGAAATTCAAAGGAGATGCCGATTTAAAACAGATAGGCGTCTTTCGTTTATTTCTTTCTATTATCACCTTTTCGTTTGTTATGTATATGATTCCAGGTATGTGGGGCGCGCCTTTGAAAACACTTTCGGGTTATATTCCTCCCATGACAACACAGGACTTCGATATGGAACGATTGTTACACGAACATAAAGGTACTGCTACATCAACAGTCCCAGATGAATATAAAGATATAAAATACGGGAAAGAATTACATTTGCCGACAGGCTTTGACGGGTTCTTTGATCTGGAAGAAGCAAAAGTATATGCCAAAAAAGTAAATAAACCGATATTCATAGACTTTACGGGGAAAACCTGTCCCAACTGTCGAGAAATGGAAAACAGAGTATGGACAGACCTTAAAGTACGTAAACTCTTAACAGAAGAATATGTAATAGTAGCTCTTTATACGGATGCTAATACCATACATTTACCCGAAAGCGAATGGGTAATCAATAATAAAGGCAAAACATTAAAACGTCTTGGCGATAAAAATCTTAATTATGAAATGGAACGTTATCGGATGAACGCCCAACCTTATTATGTCTTAATAGATGAACACGAAAATGTTCTTTCATTAGATAGGAAAGGGAAGGGATACGAAAAAGACCCACAAGTCTTTGCTAAATTTTTACAAGAGGGATTGACGGTTTTCCATCAGAAAAAATAAAACACATGGGAAAGAAACAGGAGAAAAATATACAAATTAATATCAAAAACAGAAAAGCAGAATTTGAGTACTTCTTATTGACAAGATATACTGCTGGTATTGTCCTTACGGGAACAGAAATAAAATCTATTCGTGCAGGGAAAGCAAATTTTTCGGATACCTATTGCAGTTTTATCAACAATGAACTTTGGGTACATAACTTACATATCAGCGAATACCTTGCTGGAAGTTATAATAATCACGAACCTAAAAGAGATAGAAAACTCTTACTGACAAAACGGGAATTACGTAAAATACAGTCCAAACTGAATGAGCGAGGAACAACTGTTATTCCTACATCATTATTTGTTAATGAACAGGGCTATGCCAAATTGGAAATTGCCCTTGCCAGAGGTAAAAAAATGTACGACAAACGGGAAGCTATAAAAGAAAAAGATACAATAAGAGCGCATAACCGCGGAATAGAAGAATAACACGGAAATAGGAGAGGCTGTGTGAAAAATATTTCATCATTATTTTATACAGATATCTATTTTTCTCTGTAGGGTTCAATAAAAAAATGTATTTTTGCGGACATGCGTAGTTTATATATATTTTTAACGAGAATGATGCCTGTTTTACTGTTTCTGCTATTGGGAGGAATATGTATTTATTGTATATACAAAACCGATGGTTATCGGCAATGGGCATTAAATTCTCTGATTAGAGAAGTTACCTATCCCGTTTTAAAGCTACAAATGGAATGGGAGGAGTGGATTCGTATCGGAGATGAAAATCAGCGATTATTATCTCAAAACAGAAACTTATTAATGCTCGCTTTCAATCATAAACGAGAATTTAATCCGATAGAAAATATTTATTACGGAGATTCTTTATTGTTTTCCTATCATCCTGCAAAAGCAATAGAAACAACAATTAATAAACAAAATAATTATGTTGTATTGGATAAGGGATATGCGGATGGAATAAGAACAAACATGGGGGTTATTTCATCGGAAGGAGTTGTGGGAATAATAAAAGAAGTGTCTCCAAATTTTTCTATTGCCTTGTCTTTGTTACATTCACAGTTTAATATCTTTGCCAGAGTAAAAAACACTGATGTTTCTGGTATATTAACTTGGAACGGCATTAATATACAATATGCACAAATGAATAATCTTGCTCACATCGAAAATGTTAAAGTATCTGATACCGTTATTACACAACATTCTCTTGTTTTTCCTCCCGGCTATCCCATTGGAATTGTAACATCTATTTATCCAAAAACGACAGGTGGATATTTTGTGCTGAATATAAAATTATTAACTCCTTTTGAAAAGTTAGGTAATGTATATATTATCGAACAAAATTATTCGGAAGAGCTCAACAATTTAATGGAAAGAATACATACCAATGAATAGAATTTATTTGAAATACAGCCTCTCATTTATTATACTTGTTTTAGTTCAGACTTTTCTGTTCGATAAAATTAACTTGTGGAATTTTGTTACTCCGATGATTTATATTAGTTTTATTTTTTCTCTACCCTATCAAACGCCTCAATGGGTTGTAGTTCTATTGGGTTTTTTTATTGGTTTAACTATTGATTTTTTTACAGGCGTATTGGGATTACATGCCCTTGCAACATTGATCATTTCCTTTATACGACCTTTCATTATCTACATAATTCCCTTGCGAGTAGAACGGGAAGAACATTTACGTCCCATTTTTTACGATATGAAATTTATTTGGTACTTGCAATATGCTTTGATATTGACATTAATCCACCATTTCATATTCTTTTTTGTCGATAAATTAAGTTTTCATAATTTTTTGCAAACCATTATCGTTGTATTGTCGAACACAGGATGTTCTGTAGTATGTATTTTTATCATACAAATATTGTTTTATAAATCTTCAAAGAGATATTAAATTAAATCATGACAATAGAAAATTTTATTATTATTATTATCGGGTTAATTATTGCAATACTTTCAGGGATGATTATTGTAATAGAACGGGAATGGCGATTAAAAATAGCATGCACATTGATTATATTCACTTGTTGTATGTGTGGTTGTAAAGGACAGAAAAACATAACTGACAGCGTAGAAGTTTCCCCATCTATTTTGAATAAAGAATGGGTTGTCATCCAAATAGGAGATGAGAAAATAGAACAGTTAGACAAAAATCAACCTCCTAACCTGAAACTGTCGGAAGATAAAATTAGCGGATATTCTTCCTGTAATCGGTTTCACGGAACATATACTATGGAAAAAAATAAAATAACTTTTAGCCATATTGCAATTACAAAGATGCTTTGCCCAGAGACAAATGAAATAGAAAGTATCTATTTAAAAGCGCTTTCTAATGTTCAACGATGGGAATATAAAGGAGGAAATCTTTACTTTTTAAATCAGGAAAAACAACCAATCATTATTTTAAAATAACTTTAAGCTATACGGAATATGGATTACAATTTTAAGGAAATAGAAAAAAAGTGGCAACAAAAATGGCTTAAGGACAAAACATTTAAAGCCGAAAATCATTCGAATAAGCCGAAATATTATGTGTTAGACATGTTTCCTTATCCTTCGGGATCAGGATTGCATGTAGGGCATCCGTTAGGATATATTGCCAGCGATATTTATGCGCGTTACATGCGGTTGAAAGGATATAATGTACTGCATCCTATGGGTTATGATGCCTACGGTTTGCCTGCGGAGCAATATGCCATACAAACAGGACAACACCCTGCCATCACAACAGAAACAAATATTAAACGCTATAGAGCGCAATTAGATAAATTGGGATTGTCTTTCGATTGGGATAGAATGGTTCGTACAGATGATCCTTCTTATTATAAATGGACGCAATGGGGATTTTTGCAATTATTTTGCAGTTATTATTGTTACGATGCAAAACAAGCCCGTCCTGTTTCGGAATTGATAGATCGTTTGAACACACAGGGTTCTAAAAATTTAAATGTAGCCTGTACCAACGTTCTTGATTTCACTGCCGAACAATGGAAGCAGAAAACGGAAAAAGAACAACAGGAAATATTAATGAATTATCGTTTAGCCTATTTATCCCATTCAATAGTAAATTGGTGTAGCGCTTTGGGAACTGTGCTTGCCAATGATGAAGTTGTAGGAGGTGTTTCGGTGCGTGGAGGTTATCCTGTTGAACGAAAAATGATGCAACAATGGTCTTTACGTATAACCGCTTATGCCGAACGTCTTTTGGAAGGGTTGGAAACGGTTGAATGGCAAGATTCGTTGAAAGAAATCCAACGTAACTGGATAGGTCGCAGTGAAGGGGCTTCCATGCGTTTTGCTATCAGCGGACATGCTGATTGTTTAGAGATATTTACTACACGTCCGGATACGATTTTTGGAGTTTCTTTCATGGTACTTTCTCCCGAACACGAATTAAATAAGAAGATTACTATCCAATCCCAGCAGAAAGAGGTTGAGCAATATATTTCATGGGCAAAAAACCGCTCTGAGCGTGAACGACAAGCCGAAGTGAAAAAGATTACAGGCGTTTTTACAGGAGCATTTGCCGTCCATCCTTTTACGGGCAAACAAATTCCCATTTGGGTATCCGATTATGTCTTGGCAGGTTATGGAACAGGAGCTATTATGGCAGTTCCTGCTCACGACTGTCGTGATTTTGCCTTTGCACGCTATTTTAATCTTCCTGTTGTACAAGTAATTGTTCCTAAAGGCGAACAACCTGAAGATATTACTGCATGGACAGAGTCAAAAGATTCCAAAGAAGGAACATGTATTAATTCTGACTTTATTAACGGGATGCAGGTAAAAGAAGCTATTCCCGTTGTGATAAAAAAGATAGAGGAGTTAAATATAGGTTATGGGACGGTTAATTATCGTTTGCGAGACGCTATTTTCAGTCGTCAGCGGTATTGGGGAGAACCGTTCCCAATATATTATAAAGATAATATCCCTTATCCGATGGATGAAAAAGATCTTCCGCTCCGATTACCTGAAATAGATAAATATCTTCCCACAGAAACAGGCGAACCGCCTTTGGCACGCGCTAAAAACTGGACATATAATAGTTATCCGCTTGATTGTAATACGATGCCCGGATTTGCAGGATCCAATGCCTATTATTTACGCTATATGGATCCTCATAATGACAATGCTTATGTTGGGAAACAGGCAAATGAATATTGGGGAAATGTAGATTTATACATGGGTGGTTCTGAACATGCAACAGGACATTTGTTATATTCACGGATGTGGAATAAATTCTTGTTTGACATTGGCGTTGTGTCCAAAGATGAACCGTTTTGTAAACTAATCAATCAAGGAATGATACAGGGCAGAACGAGTTTTGTTTACCGTGAAAAAGGAACAAATCAATATATTTCTCTGAATTTGAAAAATAACTATCAAGTAGACCCTATTCGAGTAGATATTAATCTGGTTGAGAATGATGTTTTAGACATAGAACGCTTTAAAAAGTGGCGATCTGAATTTGCCGATGCAGAATTTGTGTTGGAAAATGGAAAATATATTTGCGGATATGAAATAGAGAAAATGTCCAAATCATATTACAATGTTCAAAATCCGGATGATCTGATAGAAAAATATGGAACGGATACCTTGCGGATGTATGAGATGTTTTTAGGTCCTCTTGAACAGTCAAAACCTTGGAATGTTCAGGGAATAGAAGGAGTTGCTCGTTTTATTCGTAAGTTTTGGAAACTGTATCACAATGCTGAAAATGTTTTTTGTATATCGGAAGATATTCCTTCTTTACAGGAATTAAAAATCCTGCACAAAACCATTAAAAAAGTACAGGAAGATATTGAGGGATTTTCTTTTAATACGACCGTAAGCGCTTTTATGATTTGCGTAAATGAACTTACAGAGCTAAAAACTAACAAAAGAGCTATTTTGGAACCGCTTTGTATTCTTATTTCTTCATTTGCGCCATATATAGCAGAAGAACTTTGGCAATCATTAGGACATGCAGAAACAATTTCTTATACGCCTTTTCCACTTGTTAATGAAGAATATTTACAGGAAGATACTGTTGTTTATCCTGTTTCTTTTAATGGAAAAACACGTTTTACAATGGAATTGGGCGTTAATCTTTCTGTTGAAGAAATCGAAGCGCTTGTTTTACAATCATCAGAAGTCCAACGATGGTGCAATGATAAAACGCCTAAAAAAATAATAATCGTTCCTAAAAGGATAATCAACATTGTTACTTGATAGTTTTTAGGTTTAACCTTATTGCAAAAGTTAAAAAATCAGGGGATCATTGAAAAGTCTTCTGATTTTTTTATTGGACAATAGCGTTTTATTGATTATTATTCTCTGTATCTTCTATGTTCTATGTGGTTAAACCTAAATTACGTATTAAGATTTATTGGTAAAGTAATCTCCTTCCATAACAAGTTTTCCGCAGAACTCGCTGAAAAGCGCAGAAAAATACTTTTCTATGTTCTCTGCGTCTTTCAACGAGTTCTGTGGGGAAGATAAATTCATAGTTTCATAGTGTTTTTTGTGATTAAAAAATTGATAGTGTTTTTATATTGATGGCTGAAACTGTCAATATGGCAGTGAAAAGTATCTAAATGCCGTCGGAAAGTCTCCA
>JAIROC010000495.1 GCA_031257735.1 Bacteroidales bacterium
CCCCATTTCGCATAGGAATACAGCAAAACTTCAGTATCTGTATTCGATTTAAATTCAAACTCTCGAAGTTCATTTCTAAGCGATTTATAATTATATATCTCCCCATTAAAAGTTACCCATATATCTTTTTGTTTAGTGGTCATCGGCTGATGACCGGCAACACTTAGATCAATGATTGAAAGCCTTCGGTGCGCAAGGTATATATCCGCATTTGCCCCAAACCCGGCAAGCGGCGGTACTAAAACCGGAGTCCTTGGACCTCCAAGTTCTGTTATTTTTCCCGACTGGGCATTAATCGCGACAAATCCTTCGCCGTCCGGCCCCCGGTGGGCAATGGCATCAGACATAGCTTGTATATCATCAACATCACCAACTGCATTATTATAAACTATACCAGTTATACCGCACACTGTTATTATCCTGCAAGATCATCAATGATATTTTTTATCTTTATTAAATTGTTTTCCGCGCTTAATTCTCTGGCATATTTATCCGCATTATTCTTACAGTTCATAATTTCATTCGGGCTTAGTGTCATAATACATTTTGCCAGTGCCTTCGGAGAGAAATTCCCGGAACAAACCCCTAAATGATACCGGTTGACGATTTTTGCCATTTCCACCGAAGAAGGGCCGATTACTATTGCAAGTCTGGCCTGAATGAATTCGAATAATTTATTCGGTAAAGTATGAATTTTATTAAATTCATATCCTTTATAGATAAATACACCGATATCATAAGTATTTAGCGTTTCAGCAATTCTAGCCGTCTCTACGGGTTCTATAAAATGAATATTTTTGAACTGGCGAGCAGTGTTTACAAGATAATCATAATATTTCTTCTGGCTGGGAACAAGCATAAAAGTCAATTCATATCTCATGGGATCAAGATACCGCATCATTTTTATCATTAATTCGAGTTTCCGTTCCTTCGTGGCTCCACCATGATGAATTAATCTTATTTTATCATTATGTAATACGGTTGGCCGCAATATTTCCTGATATGCAGGTGCATTGGTTATTACGCTTACTGAACCAGAAGAAAAATCGAAAAATTTTTCATATTTCCTTGCGATCCCATCGCATACAGTCGACATGGCATCTATATATTTCCTGCATTCTTTTAACGCGTATATAATTACCGGCCGTATTAATAAACGCCATCTTAAGCCGGAAAATTCGTCTGGTGCATATTCATGCGCATCGAAGTATATTTTAGCCTGCCACTTTTTTGCAATTTTTAGAAGGACAGCAGAGTATAATCCATCCCAGTCATTGGCAATGATAACATCAGGGGGCCCCACGCTGTTCTTTAAAATATTCTCAAAATCCAGTGCTTTTCTATAATAATAGGAAAAATAATCTTTCCTCATAAATTGAACTAATCTTTTTACCTTCTCAGGGAGAGTGCTTTTTTGTCCTGGCTTGACCAGATAGTGCTCTATTTCAGTATGATCGGGAAACGGGGGGGTATAACCTATGGTTATAAAATCATATTGGGACTTAAGGGCTTGTATTTGTCTTAACACTCTCGGATCTCTATGCAGAAATGAATAGGATATTATTAGGACAGTTTTCATGTCTTTGCTACTCCGAGTTTGAAGAAATTGCATATATCAAAAAAACTAATTTGATCATAAAAGGAAAAATTAAAGCCGGTTATGCCGCACACTGTTATTATCCTGCAAGATCATCAATGATATTTTTTATCTTTATTAAATTGTTTTCCGCGCTTAATTCCCTGGCATATTTATCCGCATTATTCTTACAGTTCATAATTTCATTCGGGCTTAGTGTCATGATACATTTTGCCAGTGCCTTTGGAGAGAAATTCCCGGAACAAATTCCTAAATGATACCGGTTGACAATTTTTGCCATTTCCACTGAAGGACCGATTGCTATTGCAAGTCTAGCTTGAATATACTCAAAAAATTTATTCGGCAAAGCATGAATATTATTAAATTCATGCCCCTTAAGGATATATACGCCTATATCATAAGTATTTAGCGTTTCAGCAATTCTAGCCGTCTCCACGGGTTCTATAAAATGAATATTTTTGAACTGGCGAGCGGTGTTTACAAGATAATCATAATATTTCTTCTGGCTGGGAACAAGCATAAAAGTCAATTCATATCGCAGGGGATCAAGATACCGCATCATTTTTATCATTAATTCAAGTTTCCGTTCCTTCATGGCTCCACCATGGTGAATTAATTGTATTTTATCATTATGTAATGCGGCTGGCTGCAATACTTCTTGATATGCAGGCGTATTAGTTATTACGCTTACAAAACCAGAAGGAAAATTGAGAAACTTTTCATATTCCCTTGCGATCCCATCGCATACAGTCGACATGGCGTCTATATATTTCCTACATTCTTTTAACGCATATATAATTACCGGCCGTATTAACAAACGCCATCTTAAACTAGCAACCTCATCTGGTGCATATTCATGCGCATCGAAGTATATTTTAGCCTGCCACTTTTTTTCAGTTTTTAAAAGAACAGCAGAATACAATCCACTCCAGTCATTGGCAATGATAACATCGGGAGAGAAAGGGGGATTGATCGCGAAAACATGCTTAATATCCAGTGTCTTTTTATAGTATAGAAAGTATTCTTTCTTCATAAGTTGAAATATTTTTTTTATTTTTTCAGGGAAAGTACTTTTCTGCCTTCTTTTAACTGGATAATGTCTAATCCCGTCAGTATTGTCGAGAAATGGGGGTGTGTACCCTATAGTTTCAATTTTATATTTGGATTTAAGAGCTTGGATTTGTCTTAATATTCTCGGATCACTATGCAAAGGAGAATAGGAAATAATCAGCACGGTTTTCATATTTTAGTCGCTCCGGGCACTATATATAAAATTTTCACACTTCTTGTCATCAAATTATTTCTTAACTATCAATAAAAAACAATTCATTTAAGGTAAAATATTTTCTCTATGCCAGCATTGCTTTAAATTGAGCTGCTTTATCATGGAATTGTCTCTGCCATAATTCGAGACAAAATATTCCCCAAAGATTGCGGCCAAAATTATCTTCTTTTTCCATAATGTGTACCACCGCTGTATTGTTGATCAGATCGCGCTCTCTTGCATGCTTAGAAGAAAGAATATCTAAAATAAAAGCATGCGCCTCTTTTTTTGCCCATTCTGTAAATGGTGTAGGAAACCCCATTTTATCTTTTCTATTCATGATTTCATCTGGTACGAATTTCTTCATGGACTGTCGTAGGATATATTTCATGCACCCATCTTTGAATTTCATATTGGCAGGTATTGTTGCTACCAACTCCACAAGTTTATGATCCAAAAATGGCACTCTCGATTCAATTCCATGTGCCATACTCATGCGGTCCTCTACCTGAAGCAAAGCAGGAAGAAGTGTTTTAAGATCAAAATATGTCATTTGATCAAGATAACTTTCTTTTTCAACATTATTGGCATTAAATAATTGATTATAACTATCAAAGGGATCATAATCGCCTAACCGATCCCAATAAATATAAGGTACAATCTCAGGAGCACGATTAATAAGCTGAAAATAACGTTTGGAAGAGTCTTCAAATAAACCCTGTTTCCAAAATGTCTTTATCATAGGTTGATACTGCTTTAATACTGTTAAATTAGGAATAATAGAAGCCATTGTCACAATATATGGTCCATACCGACCTTGTCCTGCCGTCCCTTCAATCGCACCTTTTATGCATTGTTCAAGATAAGCTACAAGATAACGGGCATATCCACTAAAAATCTCATCACCTCCTTGTCCTCCTAAAACCACTTTGCGATATTCAGCGGCAAGTTTGGAAACCATATATTGAGAAAATGAACCTGGGCCACCTACAGGATTGTCCAAGTGATAAATTACATCTTCAATATGCGTGATAAAATCATCAGGCCGTATGCACACTTCCTTTAAAGGAAACCCTTTTTTTTCTGCAAGTAAATGCGCATATTTGCTTTCATCATATTGTAAACCACAATCAAATTTACCGGTAAACCCAATATATTCTCCTGGTCGTAAATCACTAGCCATAGATGATATAATTGAAGAATCCAGGCCGCCACTTACATATCCGCCAATCGGGACATCACTACGAATATGATATTTTAATGAATCTTCAAATCGTGCCAATATTGAATCTTCAAAATATTTTTGGGTATGATTCAGATCGAGGTTATAATAAACCTGCCAATAACGATTATTTCTTATTACATTATTTTTAATTATTAAACTATGTGCTGGTAAAACTTCTTGAACATCCTTGTACATCGTTCTACCTTGCAGGCAGAATTGAAAAACTAAATAATCCTTTAATCCATCAAAATCAATAGCTATCTCCGAAAGAAAGGGAAGAAGAGCTTTTATTTCAGAAGCAAAATAAAAAATGTCATTTTGTATGGTGTAATAAAATGGTTTAACGCCAAAACGATCCCTGGCACAAAACAGTTTCCTGTTAGCTTCATCCCACAACGCAAATGCGAACATCCCATTGAAATGAGTAACACAATCTTCGCCCCATTTTCTCCAACTTGCAAGAATTACTTCGGTGTCACTTTCCGTTTGAAATGAACCTCCAATCTCAGTACGCAATTCAAGATAATTATAAATCTCGCCATTAAAACATATCCAATTCCCTTCGGCGTCTCGCATGGGTTGTGTACCGCTTGAAAGATCAATAATAGAAAGCCTGCGGTGAGCAAATCCAACGTGGCTATCTTTATGAATCCACATCCCCTCACCATCCGGTCCACGATGAGCCTGCAACCGATTCATAACCGCCAAACGCTTTTCAACATCAGGAATTTGACCATCTGTCATATTTAATATACCTGATATAGAACACATTACAGATTCCTTTTATTTGCTTATTTCTCTCTGAAAAGAATTTCTAATTTTTCGTCAAATTTTTTAACAAAATTTTCAAATGAATATTTATGATTCATTATTATCTCTTCAAAAGAACACTCAGTCATATTGATACAATACTGTTCATCCCGTAATTTGTCCAGAACTTCGCCTACATTACTAAAATCACGCCGAAGGGGAATAAAATGTCGGTTTGCATGAAAAATTCCTTGATAGTTACCTTCAAAAAATATTTGTACAGTTTTACACGCCGCTGCCTCAAAATGACGTGGTGCAACAGCCCTGTAACAAAGTATACCCTCATAAGGTGCGAGAAATTCCAAAATCTGTTTATCATCCACCTTTGGGTTCCTTTTTATAAAGTTATTCAATTCTTGTTCAATTTGCCCATTTCTATCTACCAAATCAGATCCCGATTCAACGCCTAACGTAGCTTTACAATTTCCCAAAAATTTCAGCCATGCATTGCCCATAAACCGGTCTTCCCAACGGCTGGAAATATTTGTTTTAAAACCACGCTGTTCTGCATATTGACGAATTGCATCACCAATCATACGCTTCTCCCAAGCCAATCGTCCAAATGATGCAGGTTGGATAGAACCACGATATCCAATATCAATACATCGTTCAGAAAACGGAAGCGATCTAATCGTTTTGAATTCACTTGGGACAAATCCTGTTAAGTACGGCATAAAATGAAGACGAGGAGTAACAGCTTCTGGGTAAAAAGATCGTACATTGCTTTCATCGCAAAGGGTAAGCAACAAATCAAAGCCATTTTCTCCCAGATACTGCGCCATTTGATCTGTGAGGTAATGTTCGTCTTGCTTCATCATTATTTTTAGACCATGATAATCTCTTAATCTTCTTTTATTTATTCTTTCCAGGTGAAGTATATTCGCCACTCTATATGATAGAGTATTATGTATAATAATCCCATCATAAGAATCAATATTATCTAATGCCCCTCGATAAGAATGATATAAATTCAAGAAATCAATACGATAACTAGATAACTTAATCACTTCCTCTATTGTTTGTCTAATAGTAATAATCCCATTCGGATTGAGATATACAAGAAACAGTAGTTTTTCTTTACGCAACTTATCTAATGTACCCGAAATGTATATTTTTGGTTTATATAAAAATGTATTTATATGTGCCTTTACTTTCGGTAAAAACATACCATTTTTGATATTTTTATATATCCGGCATAAAAATGAAGTAATTACAAAGGCCATCAATCACCCCATGTGTATATCATGTTTTTGTATCGCGGCTTTAATTCGGTGTATATTTTCTTTAGTCCAAGAAATTGTTTTCACAAGTCCCTCGTTAATTTTGACTTGTGCCACAAATCCTAATTCATTAAACGCCTTGCCCGTACTACCGAAACGTTTTCCGGAATGATCCCAATTTCTTTCTGACATATAACCGATAGTTCCATTTCCAACTAATTTCAAAATAATATTAGCAAGATCCATTATAGAAGTCTCAATGCCAGTAGCAAGATTGTATACTTCACCCTCCTTACCATTAATAGCACAAAGAAGCAAGCCATGCACAATGTCATCAATGTATATGAAGTCACGTGTAGCCACACCACCATTTTCTACAGGTAATTCCATATTATTCAAAGCATGATATATAAATGTTGGAACTACATTTCGCCATACTGTGGCCGATGTACCACGCCATTCACCTGCACCAAGAACTTCTCCGGGGCCATAAATATTTTGAAATCTTGCTTTGACTATTGGCAATCCATATCGGCAAAAATAATAGTTAAAATAAAATTCTCCAAATATTTTTGACATCTGATAGGGACTATCCAAATACATTGAAATTGGGCTTTCCTCTGTGGTAGCCTCTGCTATCTCATAGGTCTTTTTTGCTACTGTACATCCAGCCGAAGAGTAAACCACTTTTTTAAGCCGCTTAAAATCTCTAATGCGCTCACACAGCATCAAAGTCGGCAATGTGTTATTATGGTGATCTTGTATGGGATCGTAAATGGAATTTTGATTCCCATGAAAAGTCGTCAAGTGAAACCCATATTCATAATCATCATTCAGCTTATCGAGAACAGCTCTTTCTGTTACTGAACCTTGAATAAAAGTAATTCTATCATCGCAAGGAAGGTTTTCCCGTTCTGATGATATAAGATTATCTATCACAAGTACTCTGGAAACGCCTAGATCCAAAACTTTTTTTACAAGGTTACACCCAACAAAACCCGCACCGCCAGTAACAAAGATAGATGTCCCTTTTATGTTTACACTCTCCATGAGTTTACTCCTTAATCCCTCGTAGATGCGTATAAGTTTCGGAAATGCCATATTTTTTATAATACGATATGGCTTCTCTTACACCGTCCGCAAGAACTTTTTCTGTTTTCCAGGCAAAATCCAGGTTTGTTTTACTCGGATCAATCAGTATAGTATATACATCGTCCGAATTACGGGGTTTTACCTCGACGTTTTCCTTAAATGCCGGATCAAAACCCAATGCATCTATTGTAGCATCAAATAATTCTTTAATAGAATAATCACAACCAGACGAAATATGATAATATCCTTTCGACCCCAAACCGCGTATTGCTTTCAGTACCACGTTTACCAAATCCATGCAATATATAAAATCACGCCTGGTATCCATTACAAAACAAGGTTTATTATTTGTAAGTCGATGATAAAATGTAGGCAGGGGGCCACTCAAATTTCTCGGACCATAAGCATTGGCCAAACGAAACGAAATAAAATCTAGCCCTGAAAGTGCAATATACATTTCACCAGTTGTCTTACTTATAGCATAACTGCTTCCCCCAGAATATGTACCAGAAAAATAGGGATGCGTAAGCGTAATTGGCTGTTCAAGCGGATGTAACCCATAACATAACGCCGTTTGAAAATAAATCAAACGGAGGACACTTACCTGCTGACAGGCATTGATTATATTCAGCGTACCAAGCACATTTGTACGACCATCTTCTTCCCAGTCATCCGGATTTTTGTATGAAGCGGCGGCATGTATTACTACTTCAGGGCGAAAACTGCCAAATGCTTCACTGACAGCCTCTTTATCAGATATATCACCTTCCAAAATTGTAAGACGAGATTGCGGTACCAAGTTATCTCTGCGACCTGTAGAAAAATTATCAATAACAAACACTTCATCATTCTGAGTCAATAAAGCATCAGCGATGTGCGAACCCAAGAAACCAGCTCCTCCAGTAATAAGAATTCTCATAAATCTTCTCCTTAAAAATAATTACATCTATGATTATCAGCAAAACATATCGCTGACAAGATTCTTAAAAAATCAAAGCTTTAAAAGCAACAATGTTTTTACGAACAACCAAATAAGCATTGTATAACCATGATATTTTTGACAGACGAGCAAAAATTTTCCCTTTGATCATTGCTAACAAAGAAATGATCTTTTGGGGCAGGGTAAAAAAATAATAGAATGCCAAAATCATCATGAATAAATTATTATGAGGGGGGGGGTCTTCCACCATTAAAATCATCGTTTGTACGTTTAACCAAATAATCCGTTATATAATTTGCGAACCATGCATATGTATTCCTATTTTGGCTAAACGGAAAGGATAAATTCACGATGTCATCATAACAACGCTGTGCTATTTTTTCGCAAATTGCTTTATCACCAATTGTCTTTAACACATCATTTAAATTTGAATAATCTTTTTTCAATTCAATGTAATGAATACCCGGACGAAAAACTCCATAATCTCCCTCCATTAGAATTTGACATGTTTTGGTCACGGCACATTCAAAATGACGAGGAGATAAGGCACAAAGATGTATTTTTCCATCCTGTCCCGGAAAACAGGCTTGTTCTACTTCCTCAAAACTTGCATCAGGATGATCTGCGCAGTATCTATTTACGTGTACAACAATACTACCATCTGGATCCATAAGCCCGCTACCACCAAGGCATCCGACCACAGTCCGACACCTCAAAAGGAATCGAATCCAGTCATATCCATTTAAAACATTCTTATCGTTGTCACTAGTACCTGTATCCTGAATATCAACATTATATTCGGGATATGCCGGAAGTACTTCAACAAATTTTTGAATTAATTCGTATTTCAATTGACCATGACGTCCCAACCAAAAAGGCAATTTACGGGCACGACAACCAATGTCTATATCACGCTGGCTATTCTTCGTTGTCATTGACTCAATCTTTCTAAGTGTATTTGTATCCACATATCCGGTATATACCGTTGACAAACCAATTTCTCCAATTTCATCTGATGGGTATAGAACATCCCAGTCATCTTTTTGTGCACAAGTAAAAACATGTGTAATACCACATTCCCGAATAAATGAATAAAGACAGCCAGTATAATTATACTCATCTTGGGGAATAATAACTTTTATACAATTAAACCTAGAAAATATTTTTTACTTTTTTATAAATTTTTTCCCATTTGCTTGGAGCATATCGTTGTGATAAAAAAGAATAATGGAAAATAATACCATCAAAAGGCACATATGTTATTAATTTATCGATAGCACAGCAAGAATCAATATTGAAATAAAAAAAACTATGCTTGGGTACATATCGCCGAAAACAATACAACGAATCCTGTATTGTCTTTCGTCCTCCAGACTTGGCATAAACAACCATGAAATTATACTTTCTGATATTATTGGCGTTATTCATATTGTTGGTTTTCTCCAATGACTATCGGCACATCTATACCACCTCATAGGATAATCGCCCAAATTTCATGAATAGTCAATGGATTAGTATAAAAAGCTTCTTAATTTGAAATTTTCAATACTTGCATTTTCTTTATTTCTTAAATACCATTATTATTTCAGTTGGAAGGTAATTATTCTTTATGAAATCATGCAGTTTTAAGGGACTGAATTTTTTTAGATAATCCAAATGTTTACCTCTAATAATTTTCTTCATATGCAAAATAAAATTTGATATTCTTTTCCCAAATATATATTGGGGGGGGGGGGGGGGGGGGGGGGTGAGCCGGATATAAAATGGGAAAAGGGGGGATTGGGTTACAAAAAAATAATATAAAAAAATTAAATAATTTGAAAA
>JAIROC010000204.1 GCA_031257735.1 Bacteroidales bacterium
TATTTAGAAATATATAATAAATTATACATGAAAAATTATATCGAAATAACGATAGGTAGGTGGGTAAATCTATTGACAAATCCTTTGCAGAGAAAAATGGAAACAATACTTCTTGCACAAGGAAAGTTATTGTCTAATCAGCAAAATTTCATCCATTCAGATAATATCAATGATTATGAATTTAAGATTTTTTCTCAAAATGGGGAAGATGGTATTATTCAATATCTGACTAAACATATATCGATAAAAAACAAGATATTCATTGAATTTGGCGTTGAAAATTATATGGAATCCAATACGCGTTTCCTGATGATGAACAATAATTGGTCGGGACTGGTTATTGATGGCTCAGCAGCGAATATTAACAGTATAAGAAAAAGAGAGTGGTTTTGGAGATATGATTTGAAAAACCAATGCGCATTTATTGACAAAGATAATATTAATGTTTTGCTTCATAAATATAGTTATAAGGATATAGGAATACTGAGTATAGATATAGATGGTAATGATTATTGGATTTTTCAAGAGTTGGATTTATCCAAACTCAATCCATCTATCGTGATTATTGAATATAATGCGTTGTTCGGTAGTGAACGCATGATATCAATTCCTTATGATAAATATTTTAATCGTACAAAAGCGCATTTCAGCAATTTGTTTTTTGGCGCATCTCTTAGCGCTTTGGTACATTTAGCCACGCAAAAGGGCTATGAATTAGTTGGTTGTTGTGATTCGGGAGTTAATGCTTTTTTTGTGAGAAAAGATTTACTCAATGATAAGGTCAGAAAATTAAGCGTTCTTGATGCATATAAAGAAGATAAAAGCAGACAAAGCAGAAACCCAAAGGGAAAGTTTTCTTTCTTTACCGGAGATGAAAGATTGTCTATAATCAAGGGGCTTAACGTGGTAAATGTATTGACTAATAAAATTGAAAAACTGTAATACTTCTATTGCTTAATAAATTATTGCGGGGGGAAGAAAATATTTTTTATCTTCAGTTGGAAGACGTTAATATATGAAACGACTTTGGCGTAACGTAAAACAGGAAAAAATCTACCAGAACACATATTTCTTTGTTTGTCAATTTAAAATAGCCGTCTATTTCATGATTTTTTAACGGGTTTTGTATGTGGTCCGTATTATATTCGGGCAAATTTACCCTCTGAACTTCGGATTTCCTATTCTGAACACCGAACTTCCTATTCTGAGCACCGGATTTCCTATTCCAAACTCCGAACTTCCTATTCCAAACCCCGAACTTTCCATTTTAAACTTCGAATTTTCCTTTCTAAACTTCGAATTTCCTACTTTGAGAGGGAAATTCGATGCTTTGAACAGAAAATTCGATGCTTTGAGATGGAAAATTGATGCTTTGAATAGAAAATTCGACACTTTGAGAGGGAAATTCGATGCTTTGAACAGGAAATTCGATGCTTTGAGAAGGAAATCTGACGCTTTGAAATAGAATTTTCCTATCTTGAGCGGGAAAGTCCCCATTCGGAGGAACAAATTTTATAGTCAGAGCGGGGAAATTTCTACTTTGAGAAGCAAAAATAACATAAAAAAAATCAAAGCCTCGAAAGAAATTTCGAGGCTTTGACCGACAATTAAATTATTTACTGTCTGTTTCTGAGTTGGGAACATCTGGTTTTCTCCTGCCCGGAAAGCGTTTTTTAAGTTCCTCATAGATAGCCTTTGCTCCATAGACATCCTTTTTAGCAGCAGTTTTTACAGCATCGTAAAATAAAAGCGCAGCCTGATAAGCCTCGCTTCCTGCAGCGATTTCTGTATCAACTATACCTTCATATACCTGATTAACAATTGTTTTTAACACAAGTAATTGAGTAGCGTCTTCATAATCGATACGAAATTCGTTCATATCAAGATACTGCGGACAAAAATTCTGGTTATTTTGCGCAAGTTCATAAGCTTTGCTCACAAAACTTAACGTTTTTTCCCCCATCTTTGGCAAACGCTGCCTTTCTGCTGGCGTTAAAGCTATCATGTAAGGATGAAGTAGATTGAATGCTTCAGTAAGTTTTTCTTTTACTTCTTTCGATACATTAGCAGGAATCGCTTTATTATGCATATTCTCCATTTTTTATACCCCCTTTCGGACTTTTTAAGTTAATAAATAAATATATTATCCTCATCACTCATATCGCTTTATCTTTCATTCTATTATGCACAATTGCGAAGAAGAGAACGATAAAACAAATGGATAAGTTTCTTTCCTTTTATAGCAATTATAAAATTATTTGCAAATATACAATAAAATTATATATAATGACAAAAATTTTATCAACAATTTTTAGTTAATAATTTTTGGTATTATACTGTTCATAATAAATATGTTATCTTTATTCATCCGAACAAATTCACGCTAAAAAAAAAAAATGGTATAGAAAAAAACAGTCTTTTTTTCTCTGTGTTTTTTCATTTTTTTCGGATTTCTTGATGTATATATTCCGTTTATCTCTTAACTATAGTCTGTCTATAAAGTATAATTATGAATTATGAATTATGAATTATGCTGACGCAAGAAAACCTTATTTCCAACCTTATTTTTTCCAAATAAAATAACCTTAGTAGCAATGGATTGCACCTACATATTACAACCTTATTACCTTATTATTCATTTGCTCTTCTTTCTGTTCTTGGTATATGTCATAAATTTTCATTAATAAGGTAATAAGGTTAGTGTGTGTGTTGTACGTTCCTGCTACTAAGGTTATTTGTTAGAAAAATAAGGTTGGAAATAAGGTTTTTTATATTCTGCTCATTCT
>JAIROC010000528.1 GCA_031257735.1 Bacteroidales bacterium
GCCGTCAGGTGCGCCATGTAAGATATTATCAGGTTGATTTACATTCTGTCCCTAACGGGACAGGAAAGAAAGGCGGGTATTCATCTGTTTCTACCAACATTTTGTCCCTACGGGACAGGACGCCTATCTCAATAGCGCCTCATTGAAGAATAGTGAACATTATCTGGAAATATTCCGACTATATAGACAGACACTAAATAGGCTGACGCTATTTATTGATTTTTTTTGTATATTTGCACTCACTTAATATCAAATCTATACCCATGAAAAAAGCAAGTAATCTTACAAAGATCAGTATATTATTTTGTTTTATGATGTTTCTTTCTTCTACAGTCAGCAGTAATACAAGAGCTTATTACGAAAAACTTTTTAAATTATATCAGCAGGCATCTATGAAAAGGGACTATTCCAAATCAATAGAATATCTAACGGAAATGCAAACATTAGCAGAAAACAATAATTGGAGAGACCTGCAAATAGAAGTATTAAATGACATCGGACTCCTGTATACAGATATATACGACTACAATAAAGCAATGGATTGTTACATGAAATCTTACGAAATTGCTCTTCAAGAAAACAATGCCAAAGGAAAAATTATTGCTCTCAATAATATCGGGAGACAGTTTAGCATAGAAGAAAATTATGATAAATCAAAAGAATATGTGAAGAAGGCTTATGATATTGCATGTCAGTTGGGAGACAGTCTGCGAATAGGACAAATAGCCATGAATATAGCTGCTACCTGTAATGCAACAGGTGAATTGGATATTGCTACTATATATATAGATATTTCTTTACTAATGCTCAAAAATCAGTCTAACATCATTGGACTGTCCCATGCCCGAACTATCAAAATTGAAAATCTTTACCTGAAACAACAATATGATGAAGCAGAACAGTTAGCTTTGATAACATTAGAAGAATTTTCCGAGAAACAAATTGATGACATAAAATCTCATTTTCTCTTACTGTTCTCTCAAATATATTATAAGAAAGGGCGCTTGCAAAAAGCCATTCATTTTGCCAATGAAGCCCTATACAATTATCCGCAACTAATGACAAAAATAGAAATATATCAACATCTATCCGAAATCTATAGAGCAAATAATATGTTTCTTCTTGCTATTCAATATCAAGACTCACTCATGATGACAAAAGATACTCTGTCTAAAATCAACGAAAAAGACAGAATATTAAACAATCAAATAAAAATAGATTTACTCAATTCGGAAAAAGAACTTGCCCATAGCAAACTAAAACAGAAAACAGAGAGAATTCTCTTTATTTGTATTATTATTTTCATTTCCATACTCTCAATCGTCATAGTTTGGTTGTTCCGTATAAAGTTATTAAAGAACAAACAAAGTAAAATAATCGCCGAAAACAGTCAAAAGATCATCGAGATGGAATTAGAACAGGAAAAAAATAAAAAGATGCTGTTGGAACAACAACTGAAAGAACAGGAAATCGAGGTCTTGCTGGAACAGGAACGCCTGAACAATGAAATAGAAATAAAAAACAGACAATTAATCGCAAGAGCATTATCTGAATCTAATCGTAATGAACTGCTTGAAGAAATAATCCATCTTTTCTCCGAAATTCCTCCCCACGAGAAAGATCAGGCGCTAATCAGTAGCATTCAAAAACTAAAACTCCAACAGAAAGAAACTTTACATAATAATTTTCTCTCTTATTTTGAGCAAATCAATCCCGTATTTTTAACTGCTTTACAAGAAAAACATCCTGACTTAACCCCCAATGATATCCGAATACTTTCTTACTTCTATCTCAATTTGCCTACAAAAGAAATTGCCATTTTGTTAAATATTTTGCCTGATTCTTTAAAGAAGAAAAAACAACGTCTTGCTACTAAACTTGGAATAGAAACAACGGATATGGATACCTATTTACTCAACCTCTCAAAGACAAATATATAAAGAAGCGAAACAGGTAATAAAACACCTTATTACAAATTCTCTATAAAAACTTTCAACAACAGTAAAAACATATTGATTTTTTATATACTTTTGCAGCCTGTTTTGCCCGAATGGCGGAATTGGTAGACGCGCTACATTCAGGGTGTAGTAACCAAACGGTTGTGCAAGTTCGAGTCTTGTTTCGGGTACAAAACAATTGTTTATTTTTGCAGGATTTTCTATTGTTTACAATGGATTTTTTTTCTCGCTCCTACCCTACCCTACTATTATATTAGTATTTGTCTATAAAGTATAATTATGAATTATGACCCGTAGCGAAGCGGAGAGCAGCGTAGCTAATTATTTGCTGACGCAAGAAGTATCCAAACAACGCCGTCATTGCGGGGCAAGCCCGCAATGACAACATCGTTTGATTGCTTTCATGCTTTCATACCTTCTTCCCTCATTATTAATTATCAATCATTAATTTCCCAACGTGTTTTTCTTTGTCTGTTGTTACGTTATAGATGTAGATTCCTTTCGCAAACGTATTGACTGAAATCACATCCTGATTACTGATTTCTTGTTGCAGTAACACTTTCCCTTGTATATCGTAGAGTGTAAAGACAGCTTGATGTATATTCTCTGGCAAGACAACAGTAATATTATCTCTTGCGGGATTGGGATAGACGCTTATGTCAGACGCTTCCCTGTCGGTTATGCCTGTATTTTCATCAAAGATAGCTGTAATGATATGATCATCCGTTACGGTAAAGTTAAGAGGATTGGTAGTACTTCCGTCATTCCATCGTACAAAACGATAGCCGGGATTGGGGATTGCCGTGATGGTGGCTACACTGTTAGCACTATATTCTGCCTTGTGTACTGCTTCGACAAGACTTTTTTTCTCATAGTCATTGCTTCCCGTAACACTTCCCATAGTTGTATTATTGGGCGCGGCATAGACATAATACATACTTTCTATTCCAAAAATCGCAACAAGAGCAATATCCTTTGTTACGGTTATGGTGCGTGCGCTGTTCTTATTACCGTCACTCCAGCCTACAAAGCGATAACCACTATTAGGGCTTGCCGTAATGGTTACAGCAGTATTTATGCTGTATTCTCCATTGCCGGAAAAAATTCCCCTTGTTGCATCGTTGACGCTTAAGGATAGCTTATATTTTATTCCTTCAAACTCGGCTGAAAAAGCTATATCCTGTGTTACCGTAATAGTACGGGGATTTTGGGTATTGCC
>JAIROC010000545.1 GCA_031257735.1 Bacteroidales bacterium
TAATTCAACAGTATATAACAGTCGTTATATCAGCGTTGGTATAACCTTCCGCTTTGGCAAAATGGAAATGGAACAGCAGGCAAAAACAGGCGAACAAATAGAACAATAGTGTGATAGCATAATAGAATGTCGGGTATTGTTAATTTGTGCCATTGTTAGTTCAGTATAGATAATTTGATTATCTTTGCACTCAAATTTGCAATGGTAGAGGAGTTATTGGTTGCTTGTCAAAGGCATTATAGAAGAATATCAGAAAGGAAAATCCAAAGCTGAATACGGTGAAGAAATGATACAAATGCTTTCAAGAGTATTAACTACTGAAATTGCCGAGCGGAGTAGTTTGGGTTTGTTTTTTTGCAACAAGGGTCAATTTTTGGGTACAGAATTTTGCAAACATAAAAAATAATGGTATCTCTACAGACAAATAGAAACATAAAAAAAAATGGTAAACGAGAAATATTTTCACAGGACAATTGACAAAGAACTACTTCTATGGAGCAACGACAAAAATCGTCGAGTACTGTTGTTGCGAGGAGCGAGGCAGGTTGGCAAATCGTCTGCAGTTAGAAATCTTGGGAAGCATTTCAAATATTTTGTAGAAATAAATTTTGAGGATGTTTCAACACAAATAAAAAATCTATTTATACCGGGAGTTTCTCCGCAGGAAATTTGTCAGAAATTGTCCGTATTGAAACAAACGCCAATTATTCCGGGTGAAACACTGTTGTTTTTGGATGAAATACAGGGATGTATTCCTGCCATTTCCAAGTTGAGGTTTTTCTATGAGCAATATCATGAACTTCATGTTGTAGCAGCTGGTTCTTTGCTCGAATTTGCATTGGAAGCATTGCCTTCTTTTGGGGTAGGGCGTATCAGTTCATATTTTATGTATCCGTTTTCGTTCAGGGAGTTTTTGATAGCGCAGGAAAAAAATAGCTGGGTCGAAGAATATTCAAGAGCTACACCTGATAAACCTCTTTTTGAAGCGCTACACGAACAGTTAATAAGACAGTTACAGATATTTATGTCAATAGGGGGTATGCCTGCTGTGATTTCCGAATATATAGAAAATCAGGATTTATTACGCTGTCAAGGTTTGTTAAACGATATATTGGTTTCATTTCGCAACGACTTTGCAAAATACCGCGATCGTATACCGGCAAGTCGTATCAATGAAGTTTTTGAATCGGTGGCAAAACAGGCACAAGGAAAATTTGTTTATGAGAAAGCGGGCGTTCAGCTGTCAAACCGACAGGTAAAAGATACGCTGGAGTTGCTCATAAAGGCTGGATTGGTGTATCCCGTAACGCATACGGCTGCCAATGGAATACCGCTTGGCGCTGAGGCAAATCACAAATTCGAGCGAATGTTTATGTTCGATACGGGACTGTTTCAACATATTTTAGGACTTAATGTTGGAGAATTGCTGCTTGCTGCTGACTTTAAGACAGTCAATCGCGGAGCGTTGGCAGAAATTTTTGTCGGGTTGGAACTCATTAAAGCATCATCTTGTAACAATCCACATTCACTTTATTATTGGCAACGCGAAAAAAAACGAGGTAGCGCACAGGTTGACTTTCTTGTCCAAAAGAATGACAGAATAATACCGCTTGAAGTAAAATCCGGAACTCAGGGTGCGATGCAAAGTTTGCGCTGGTTCATGCAGGAAAAAAAGATTGACATAGGCGTCCGTACTTCTCTCGAAAATTTTGCCCGCTACGATAATATCGAAGTATATCCGCTTTATGCCATTTCAAATTTGCTCAAAGATAAACGAGTAATTTGACGTTGCTTACAGTAACTATCACAGGCGTTATGTAAACTTTTCCATGCCTGTAAATTCTGGCAAATCGCACGCTTACGGGAGAGATGCCAATGTAACATAATTTATAATTCCTATCATTGATTACGCCCTTTCAGGGCTTAGTTTTTAAGGCGTTACGATACACAGGACGTTGCCCTGTGCTATTGATTACGGGCTTTCAGCCCTTTACCGTTATTCTCTGATTACAATTATACATTGAAGAAATGAATTTCAGAACACCGATACTATCCCCTGTTCAAAGTTATGAGTTATTTTAGTTTGACAACTCGTAATTCAACTCATAACCCATAACTCATAACTCAGTTCATTGTTTTTACTGTGTTTTGGAGTTGTCAATCAAATAAAAAGTACTACCTTTGTGCAAATTGAACATGCGATGCACAAATTACACAAATATATTCAGAGAAGGTTAGAACCAGATATTTATAAACGATTAAACATCTTTCCAGCTGTATTGATTTTAGGTTCGAGACAGTGCGGAAAGTCAACTTTGGTCAAAATGTTGGCGCAGGGAAAAGAAAACTTTGTTTATTTTGACTTGCAAAATATGGCAGATGTAAACAAATTGACCGACCCTGCATTATTTTTTCAGGCAAACGAACAATCCGTAATATGCCTTGATGAGATACAGTCAATACCTCATTTATTTTCCGCATTACGTAGCGAAATTGACCGCAATCGTCGTCCGGGACGATTTATTTTACTTGGGTCGGCTTCGCAAGCATTAATTCAAAAGTCTTCGGAAAGTTTGGCGGGTAGAATCGGGATTGTTGAACTGTCGCCCTTTTCAATTGACGAATTGATGATTGATAATCCACAAACAAACCTTAACGTCTATTGGTATCGGGGAGGTTATCCTGAAAGTTTTTTATCCTCTGACGATGAAAGCAGTTGTATTTGGCGCGAAGATTTTATCAAAACATACGTACAACGGGATATTCCACAGTTGGGCTTTCAAATTCCGGCTTTGCAAATACGCCGCTTTATGACATTGTGCGCTCATTTATCCGGACAAATATTCCATTGCTCGAAAATTGCCGAAACATTGGATATAGCACATACTACCGCAAGAAGATACATCGACTTGTTAGAACAAACCTTTCTCATTCGAACACTTCCTCCCTTTGAAACCAACGAAAAAAAACGATTAGTAAAATCACCAAAACTCTATGTACGTGACACGGGTATTCTGCATCAATTGTTGCAAATAAAGGATTATAATTCATTGTTAGGACATCCTGTTTTTGGAGCTTCGTGGGAAAGTTTGGTGATTGAAAACATAATTTCCGCTTTTAGTGATTGTCGTTTTTCATTTTATCGAAGCGCTACCGGCGATGAACTTGATCTAATTATTCAAAAAGCAAATACAACTCTCGCTATCGAATGTAAGGCTTCCACTGCACCAAAACTTACAAAAGGTTTTTGGCGAGCAATTGAATTTGTGAAACCTCAAAAATCTTTTATCGTTGCTCCTGTCTCAGGATGTTATCCAATACATGAAAATGTAGATGTATGCGGATTAAATGATGTATTGGTAAAACTTTCATTAATTGAAAATTGAAAATGAGCTGATGCTGCTCTTATGGATGCTTCGCTACGCTACCAATGACGAGATTATTCATTTTACACATATCCAACTATCTATGTATTTTGAAAGGCTGGAGACTTGGACATAAGCAAGCGTTGATGATTTGTTTTTCATAATTAGAGTCTGTCTATAAAGTAATCATCAGATATCAAAAGTATTCTCGTAACAATCAACGCTGTCATTGTGAGGAGCGCAACGACATGAAAATTCCTAACAATCAATGCGTTTTTGG
>JAIROC010000219.1 GCA_031257735.1 Bacteroidales bacterium
GACCGGCGTTTTTATGATAAGCTCACAAACGTATTGGATAATTTCTACAATTCTTTTAAAAGTGAAACAAAAGAGAGCATCAACGCTTTATTTTTACCGGTTTGGGGCGATGAAAAATTTAAATTTATTCCTGAATATGAGGAAAATCCCAAATACAAGGAGGATAAAAGCCAACCTGAACATATACCGACAACCCTAACACAACAGCAACGAGTTGTGTTTTATGCAATTTGTCGCTATTTCGAAACAGGACAGCATGATGAAGCCTCTCTAAAACAATGGATGCGGGTTGTTTGGAATATCGTTGAGAATGCAAATATTACTTCCGTTCAATCAATGATTGGCGCCATGCGTCTGATAGATGAATTGGAAAAACATTCGCGCGAGATATATTCCTGGTTGGCTAATGATACGAATAAAATAGATTCAGATGCTGCGAGTGAGCAAGTTGCAGAAGAACGAGAAAAAATAAAACAAATTATCAATAATCCAACAGAAAATTGGGAAGAAAAAATCATTGATGCCGAAAACACTGCATTTTTCAAAGGCGCTATTCGTTTTATGTTCACAAAAGAAGACGGAACATATGATTGGAGTTTATTTGACAATAGATTGAAAAAATCAGAGGAATATTTTGATGAAGAAGGAGTAAAAGAATCATATAAAATAGATATTACAATTGCTCTTGTTAAATCTTTGGATAATTATGATAGTCAATTATGGTGTAATAAACATATTTTCAATACGGATAAAGTACACTGGAAAAATATTTTAACAAACAAAGATTATATTTCCCCTGTTTGTGTGATTTTTGATGCAACAGACTTGACAAGTGTTGAAACTATTGATTTCTCTGAAATTATTTATAAGGACAATATCAAGAAACAATTATTGGAGGATGGCGTCATTAAATTCCTTGTTGAAAACAATTATTGGAAAAACAGTCGTTTTCGTTGGACGCATAATAGACCTTGTTTGTATCCACCATACGGACAAAATTATATCTTATTTGATTGGAACAAATATAATCGCAATGAAAAATTGAAAGACTTGTTTGATAAAGGAATAGTTTGTGATGATAAAAAACAAAAAATTCCCGGTAATAACAGATTGTTTCAAGGAAATGAAATCTATTTAAAAAAAGTAGGCGATATTGAATATTATTGGGGCGAAAAACTAAAAAAACGGGATACTAAAAAGAATTTGAACGAAGAAATTGTGAAAGATATTTCCGGTAATTTCATTACAATTGACACACTTGAAGATTATTTGAAAAGTTTGTAATTAATTAATAATGCGTCTTCTCCACCTCTCCGACACCCACTCGCAGCACCGCTCGCTGACTGATTTGCCGCCCGCCGACGTCATTATCCATTCGGGCGATGTGTCGTTTGCGGGCAAGGGCGAGGAAGTGATGGATTTTATTGACTGGTTTGGCGGACTGGACTACAAATACAAGATTTTCATTGCCGGCAATCACGATTTTTGTTTAGACGGTAAAGCAAAAGAAAGGATACAGCAGCTTTTGCCCCGAAACTGTTTCTATCTCAATGCTTCGGGTGTTGAGATAGAAGGCGTCCGGTTTTGGGGCATTCCTTATTTTCTGTCCGGAGAGTTATGTATTGAAAAATATTACGCCGCATTGGATTCTATTCCTTGCGATACGGATATTTTGATTACGCACCGTCCACCGCTCGACATCCTGGACAGAAGCGGAAATATTCATTACGGCTGTCTCGATTTGCTGCAAAAAGTTTTGGAAATCAAACCCAAATATCACCTGTTCGGACATATTCACGATGCTTACGGCATACAACAGTCCGCCGACACAACCTTTAGCAATGCTTCGGTTTTGGATGGGAAATATTTGCTTGCAAATAAGCCGGTTGAGCTTGAGGTTTAATATTCTTTTCAGACTACGACACAATTTGGCGTAGTCCTATATTATCTTTGCATAAAAAGATATGACATGAAACTTAAAGAATTACTTCATTCATGCAGTTTCAACGACTTACTGCCAACATTATTAGAACTAATGTCCGACCATAAAGACAGTATGCCCGATTTTAAAATTGTTTTTGATACATTGAGGCATACCGAACCTAAATCCACTTCGCTAAAAATTCGTATAACCGGTAATGAGTGGATTAAGGTAAGTTGTATTGACCCGGAATATGAAGGTCGTTGTGGATTTTGTTATCCTTGGGATATAAGTCTGGGCATGGAAGTTATATGGGATGACAATGTTCATTTGTCAACGCCTGAAATTGTGGCTCATTGCATTTGGGAGATGACTTTCTATGGATTCAGTGAGAACCAAATTAAGCATTTTTTTGCCCGTGATGAATTTGACATAAGTGAAGATGGGCGTAAAATAGCTGAATTAGAATTAAAAATACTAAGATTTAAATATCCCATAAGCGCAAAATCCGCTTATAACCAAGAAGAGAGGGTGCTTCTTAATCCGGATAATTTTGGAATTAACGAAACAGCGTTTAATAAGGACTCACGCGCAATGAACCGTTCCAAAAGAAAAAGATGCTATCGTTGGGAAAAGCAATTAAAACATTTGAAGTGGCAGCACAGAATTAAATCGGCAATACGAAGATTGACAGAAAGCGCTGACATAAAAGAGGAAGAATTGTCTTATTTGTTTGACACAAAATTAATTTCGGAGAGAGATTTTGAATCTTGTGCTGACCATATTGATAAAAGAGCGCCATATTTAGTGGAACTGCTTAGCGAATACGCATACGACGATTTCACGGATTATACGAAGTT
>JAIROC010000046.1 GCA_031257735.1 Bacteroidales bacterium
GGCTACTGATGTACAAATCTATAATATAACGGGGCAATTGATACAAAAAGAAACTGCAGTTATGGGAGATGTAAACATGGATGTCAGTAATTTATCCAATGGCATCTATATTCTCAAAATGCAAAGCGGTAAAAACATTCGTACAGAAAAAATACAAATTATTCGATAAATTATTTTTTAGGTTTAAATAATGTGGAAGGCAACAGAAATTCTGTTGCCTTTTTTTGGTGCGACGTGCATAGTTTATAGCTAAGAGGTGAAAGTCGTGTGAGAGGTCGAAACAGAAACTAATCCCGTTTCTTCTATTCGATTCACACTCTCCCCTACCCTGCCTACTATTAATCATTACATTCCCAAAAAGAGTACATCAATTCATTTCTCCAATGTATAATCGTAATCAAAGAATAATGATAAAGGGCTAAAAGATCGCAATGACGTCGTTGTTTAAACGTTTTTGTGTATTTTCATACATTATCTTTGACCCTTTTCTCCCTTTCGCCTCTTTTTCTTTCATTTTCATCCGTAAGAGCAGCGTAGCTCATTTTCAATTTTCAACTTTCAATTTTCAATTAATGAAGTTTTCAATTAATGAAGTTTTCAATTAACGAAGTGTATAATCCAAAAAAATCATGTACCTTTGTGTCCTGAAATAATTTATTGATTGATGACGATAAGAGACAGGTTTTATTTTTGTTTTGTTCTGCAAATGAAGATGATTTGTTTAATTGTATTATGTTGTGTGCTTTCATATTCGGCAGCTGCGCAATTTTATAGTGGACATAATTTGAAATTCGGGAAAAGTCGTATACAGTATGAAAAGCGTTTATGGAGTTATTATCGTACGCCTGTTGCTGATATTTACTATTACCCGCAAAGTAAATCATTGGCTATTATCGCCTCTGAACATGTCCAAAAAACAGTATCGGAACTCGAACATAAATTGGGTATCAATCTTCAACGTAAAATACAAATAATCATCTACGCCAGACAATCCGATTTGATGCAATCCAATATCGGATTAGAAACAATAGATGTTTACAACACAGGTGGTATTACCCCCATTTACGGAGATAAAATTTTTTTGTACTTTAAAGGAAATCTAAATACTTTTTTAGAAGATTTACGGGGAGGGATTGCAGGTTTGTTTGTCAATTATTTTATTGTAGGCGGAACAATGGGATCAAATATATCGGCAAGTTATTCCTCTTCTTTTCCGATATGGTTTACAGACGGATTGAGCGCCTATTTCTCTCAAGAATGGACGTCAGACCTTGATAACATCACAAAAGACGGTATCAAAAGTAATCGATATAAAAAAATACATCATCTATCCCAAAAAGAACAACAGATTGCTGGCTTTTCTTTTTGGAGATATATTGTCAAAAAATATGGAGAAAATATAATCCCTGTTATCCTGTATTATGCAAGTTCAACCCGTAACTACGAAAAAGCGATACTCTATGCTTTACGTCTGTCTTTTGAGGAGGTTCTTTCGGAATGGATAAACTATTACAGTAAGCTCTACGCCGATAACCCTAACGAAGAAACTGTAAATGCTTCCCTGTTTAAGTACAAAAAAAATACAAACTATTTATATCCGAAAATTTCTCCCGATGGAGAACAGCTTGCCTATATCTCCAACTTGGACGGACGAATAAAAATATGGATTACAAATCTGCAAAACCATAAACGAAAATGTATCTATCGTTCCAATTATCGCATAGATAACAATCCCGATTACAGTCATCCTTTACTTGCATGGCATCCTTCGGGTAATTTTTTAATGGTCATGAAAGAATATCATGACAAAGTTTATCTGCAACCTTATCTGCTCAATAAAAAGAAATGGGATAAAAAACAAATTGTCTTTATCAATAAAATTCTTAACTTTTCCTATTCTTCGGATGGACGGTATATTGCTTTGTCGGGAGCAAAAGATGGTCAGTCGGATATTTATCTTTATAATGTAGCTTCCCGTTCTCTCGAACAAATCACCAACGATAAAGCCGATGACTTTTCGCCCCGATTTATTCGGAATAACAGCCAAATCATATTTAGTTCCAATCGACAAAATGACACCATAAACGCCGATAAAGATAACTGTCAGGAAGGAAAATATGACTTGTTTATTTATAACCTGACGGAAAAAGATAATGCCAACAAATTATTAAACCGTATTACCTTCACTCCGCAGGCAAATGAAATTTATGCCATGGATGCTGAAAAAAATTATATCTCCTTTATCAGTGATTGGAATGGTATCCAAAATCGTTATCTGGGCGAGTTCAAAAATGTAATCAGTCATGTTGATACAGCTGTTCATTATACTTATCGTGTTCAGTGGTATCCCGTGAGTAATTACAATACAGGTATTCATTTTCAAGACATAAATATTTCCAATGCAACAGCAGCTCAACAAATCTTTCGCAAAGGACGATGGATAATCGGTACGGAAAATTATACCCGCTTCTCCGACTTGCCTCGACAGTCTCTTACGCCTGTTTCTTCTTCAATTATTGGCAGCGATACCCTGTCTATTCATGATAGTGTTCAACAAGAACAAACACCTAAACGTTTACGACAAAGTAGACTTTCAGACTTCAATCTTCCAAGCGTCGATACCAATGTAACTGCAAATAATAATCAATTTACCATCCCCAATCCAATAGAAGAACAGGAGTCATTAATCCCGCGCAATTACGAAGTTCAATATTTTATCAATACCATGACAACACAAATTGATTTCAGTTATTTGAATACTTCCTATCAACAGTTTGTCAAGGCAAAACAGCCTATTTATCTCAATCCGGGATTAAACGCCTTTTTGATGGTTAGCATTCGCGATTTAATGGAAGATTATCGTATGACAGGAGGCGTTCGCATTTCGGTAGACCTAAATAATATTGAGTTTCTTTACAGTTACGAAAACCTGAAAAATCGTTTAGACAGACAGATTGTATTACATTATCAATCCATCAAGTCCTTCGATGGAGTGTATAATATTCGTCAGCAAAACGTAAATTTACATTACATACTTAAATACCCTTTCGACAGGGTGAACAGTCTGCATACTACGTTTACATTACAATACAATCGTTACGACCTCCGCGCTATCGACGATTACAGTCTGGAAAAACAACCCGAACATAAATTCTGGCTCGGTACAAAGGCTGAATATATTATTGATAATACCCGTCTTGTGAATATTAATATGCTAAATGGATTTAGGGGAAAATTATTTGCCGAATTTTTCTGTACTCCAAATAAAAGTTTTAACAACATGGCTGTTTTCGGACTTGATATGCGACACTATGCCAGATTACACAGAACATTGATCTGGGCAAATCGATTTGCGGCAAGTACATCCGCAGGAAAAAATCGCCTCATTTATTACATGGGAGGCGTAGATAATTGGATGTTCCCGCGATTTAATCAAGAAATATCTATCGATACCTCCGTGAATTATAGTTACCAAACACTCGCAACCAATATGCGTGGATTTACACAAAATATCCGCAATGGAACTAATTTTTTTGTACTCAATTCCGAGTTTCGATTTCAGATAGCAAGCTGTTTTTCCAAAAAACCATTGCGAAATGAATTTTTACAGTCGTTACAACTTATTCTTTTCGGGGATATTGGTACGGCTTGGGTGGGATTGCATCCTTATCTGGATAACAATGCTCTTTTCACAAAGACCATCCAAAGCGGAGATATTACTATCACTGTCAAACAACAAACAGAACCTATTGTCGGAGGTTTTGGTTTGGGTATGCGATTTCAGTTGTTCAGTTATTTTATTCGTTTGGATTATGCTTGGGGGGTTGAAAACTATAAAATCAATAAGAAAGGCGTATTCTATCTCTCTTTCAATTTGGACTTCTAACTTATGACTAATCATTTCAAACGAATAATTCGCTATATAAAACCCTATCGACTGTATATTGTCAAGGCGTTTTTGTGTAATATGATGTATGCCTTTTTTTCTCTTTTCACCTTGGGGATGATTGTTCCGTTTATTTCTATTTTGTTTGGGTTGATAGACCCCGTTACGGTTCGACCTGCATTGAGTTTATCTACGGATGCTATTGTTCATACGCTTTCTTATTATATTACGTGGTTCAATATGCAATATGGTATTTTTGAGGCATTGATGTTTGTTTCTGGGGTTTTCATTATTTGTTCGCTACTTTCAAATGTGTTTCATTTTTTGGGAATGTATTATCTTACACCCGTCAATGCAAATGCAACACGGGATATTCGGAACGATTTATTTTACAAAATACTGATACTACCCCTTTCTTTTTACACAAAACATAAAGCAGGAGATATGCTCACGCGATTTAATGCCGATTTACACGAAGTTGATACGGCTTTGATCCGATGTACGATTGATGTTTTATTACGACAGCCTTTGGTTATTATTGTTTTTGTTGGGACATTATGGATAATCAGTCCGCTATTGACGGTTTTATCCTTATTAATCTTTCCTTTTGTGAACTTTACTACCAGAAAAATAAGTAAAGCCATCCGAAGAAAAGCCTTACAGGTACAAACAGAACTTGGTACAGTAGCATCCATGTACGAAGAAACGATTTCGGGATTACGAATTATCAAAGGTTTTTCTGCACAACATTATTTTCTTTCAAAATTCAAACATACCAACGGACGCTTTGCCAAATATTCAATAAAAATACTGCGATACCTCGAACTGTCAGCTCCTGTTTCCGAATTGCTAACGCTCATTAGTTTGTTATGTATTATTTTGACAGGTGGAATTTTGATGATGAAAAATGAAAGTATGCAGGCAAATAGTTTAATTCTTTTTGTGCTTGTTTTCGCGAGACTGATACCTCCTATTCAGACATCCATAAGAGGATACGGTTACATACAAAAAGGATTAATTTCTGCAGCGCGTATTTTTGAAATATTGGACAGCGACGAAAAAATAATCGAAGCCCCCAACGCTATTCCTGTCAAAACATTTGAACACAGTATTGTTTTGAACGATGTCAGTTTTGCCTACGATAATGAAATTGTATTACACAATATTCACTTAGAAATAAAAAAAGGAGAAACCATTGCTTTGGTAGGTCATTCGGGGGGGGGGAAATCTACCATCATAAACCTTTTGCTTCGCTTCTACGACATTGATCATGGTGAAATACAGATTGACAATCGCAATATCAAAGATTATATTATATCGGATGTTCGTACACTTTTTGGTGTTGTAACGCAGGACGTCATCTTATTTAATGATACCGTTTACAACAACATTTGTCTAAGTAACATACACGCCGACAAATCTAACGTAATACAGGCAGCTAAAAATGCGGGCGCTCACGATTTCATTATGGAAATGCCCCATCAGTACGATACCATCATCGGAGATAGAGGCGCTAAACTGTCAGGCGGGCAACGACAACGATTAAGTATTGCCAGAGCTATCGTTCAAAATCCTGCTATTCTCCTGCTCGACGAAGCTACTTCTGCTTTAGACAGTCATTCCGAACAAATTGTTCAACATGCGCTTGAGTTTTTAATGCAAAACAGAACTTCGATTATCATTGCGCATCGTTTGTCTACCATTCAAAATGCCAACAGAATTATTGTCTTGAAAGATGGTCGGATTATAGAAGAAGGTTCTCACAGGGAACTACTCGCTAAACAAGGTGAATATTATAAATTAGTTTCCCTGCAAGAATTGTAAAAGCACGAAAGAACGAAAGAAGGCTGTATGAAAACACACAAAAGCGTCCAAACAACACCGTCATGGGTAGAGCGTAGCGACGTCTGTTGTTGCGGGGGTACTTTTCACACAGCCTCAAACGTAAAATAACCCGATTTCAGCTTTGTGGAACTTCCCGCAAACGAAAAATTCCCCGTTCGGACGAGGTTCTACCTCGTTCGCTCTATCCGAGCAGGCTATGCCTGCATTTATTTTTAATACGTTTTCCATTTTCGAAATGCTGATATGGGTAGATGAAAGCATTTGCAGGTGAAAGATAAAAGGAGGCGATATTTTTCCAACAAAAAAAACACTACCTTTGCAACTTAAAAGATAAAAAATGATTGCAGCAACAGATAATTTATTAACCATCAAAGAAGCAAGTGAGTGGGCAAGCAACTACATCGGAAAAAATGTAACCGTTTCCAATATTTCCTACCTTATTCAATACGGCAGAATAAAAAAGTTTGGCAATAATGGTTCGACACAGGTTTCCAAAATCGACCTTTTGAACTATTATCAATCCTATAACGGTGCAAGGGAAGTGAATTTTAAAGAAAAACTGGGCGAAGATTTGAATTGGGCATTATCATTTGAGCAATACAAAGAAGCCGAAACAACGAAACATGTCCATCGGTTGCATCCCTACAAAGGCAAGTTTATTCCGCAATTGGTTGAATATTTTTTGGATAGCCACACCGATAAATTCAAAACCGAAACTTATTTCCAAAAAGGCGATATTGTGCTTGACCCTTTTTCGGGTAGCGGCACAACAATGGTACAAGCCTGCGAATTGAATATGCACGCTGTTGGTATTGATGTTTCAGCATTTAACACATTGATGGGAAATTGTAAAGTAGCAAAATACGATATTGACGATTTACGAAACGAAATTGTTCGTATAACCGATGCATTGACGGTTTTTATTAAAAAATCAAATGCCGTTGAATTTGAAGAAAATCTATTGCAGGCATTAAATACATTTAACAACCAATATTTTCCCGTACCTGATTATAAATACCGTTTGAGAATGGGAGAAATTGACGAGACAAAATATGCAGCAGAAAAAGAAACGCTATTTTTGCCCATATTTGAACGATTGGTAAAACAATACAATATAAAATTGCGTCAGGAAACGAACAGTACATTTTTAGATAAATGGTATTCGCAACATATCCGTGACGAAATTGAACTTGTTTTTACAGAAATAAAGAAAATCAAAAATGTTCAGACCAAGAAAATTATTAGCGTTATTTTAAGCCGTACTATCCGAAGTTGCCGCGCAACAACTCATGCCGATTTAGCCACGCTTTTAGAGCCGATAACAACTACTTACTATTGCAGCAAGCATGGAAAAATGTGTAAACCATTATTTTCTATACTAAAATGGTGGAAAACTTATTCTAAAGATACGGTCAATCGCCTGCTTCAATTTGACAGGTTAAGAACCGGAACTTACCAACTCTGTTTGACAGGCGACAGTCGCAAAATTAACATCTTTGAACAGGTGAAAAATAAACATACAGAACTTGGTTCTCTACTTGAAATGCAGAAAATAAACGGTATTTTTTCTTCCCCGCCTTATGTTGGTTTGATTGATTACCACGAACAACATGCATACGCTTATGATTTGTTCGGTTTTGAACGTAAAGACGAACTGGAAATCGGTCCGCTTTTCAAAGGACAAACCAAAGAGGCTAAACAGAGTTATATTCAAGGTATTTCCGATGTTTTGAATAATTGTAAAAAATATTTGGTTGACGATTACAATGTATTTTTAGTAGCGAACGATAAATATAATATGTATCCGACTATTGCCGAAAATGCAGGGATGAAGATAGTTAATCAATTCAATCGTCCGGTGCTGAACAGGACAGAAAAGGATAAAACAGCTTATTCTGAAACGATATTTCATTTAAAAGAAATGGGTTAAATCTTTTTTGAGGCGCTATAATATATAGCCCGAACGCGATAGAACCTCGTCCGAACAGGGTGGTGTCTGTCTATAAAGTATAAAAAAGTATTCTCGCAACAATCAACGCTCCGTACGAAGCCTCCTGTCGCATGATTTTTTTATCGGACAACTGTGTTTTTCCGTAGTATCTCAAAAAAAAGTTTAACATTATAAAAGGATATTGACAAAGATATTGATATATTTTGTATCTTTGCAGCCTTATTAAAATAAATATTTACAAATATATTTAGATTACATTATTTCAAATAGTACTTTTCATAAATGAAACATAATGCGATGGAAACATTTATTTTGGAGTTAAAGAAAGAGATTATAGAGGTATTAAATTTAGAGGGAGTAAAGCCTGAAGATATAGATGATGACGCCCCCTTATTCGGAGAAGGATTAGGATTGGATTCTATTGATGCATTGGAATTGATTGTTTTGATGGAGAAAAACTATGGCATAAAATTATCAAATGCAGCGGAAGGTAAAGAAATATTCAAATCTGTGAAAGTAATGGCAAACTATATCGCCAAGCATAGAACAAAATAAATGACCAATCAAATTCTAATAACAGGAATGGGAATTGTTACAGGTTTGGGAACAGGAAAAACCAAAACCTTACAGGCACTGATGCAAAAACAAACAGCCATCACTGAAGTGAAATATTTGCAAACTGTTCACAAGGAATTACCTGTTAGCGAAGTCCCTTTGACCAATGAACAAATGTATCAATTATTGGAGATTGCTCCCCATGAAATATATACGCGTACCGCCCTGTTGGGACGAATTGCATTGAAAGAAGCCTTACAGCAAGCAAATATCACGCAAAAACGTCCCCGGAAAATGGCGTTTATTTCAGGGACAACTGTCGGCGGAATGGATAAAAGCGAACAGTATTATCATGATTTTCTCTCAAACAATACCAAAAACGCATACATCGAAACCCACGACTGCGGCGCAACAACAAACTTGATTGCAAAAGAATACAAAGGCGTCTTCGATATGATGACAACCATCTCTACTGCCTGCTCGTCAGCAGCAAATGCTATTATTTTGGGCGCTAATCTTATCAAAACAGGTAAAGTAGACACCGCTATTGTGGGCGGAAGCGAATGTTTAAGCAAATTCCATTTCAATGGATTTAATACCTTGATGATATTGGATAAACAAGCCTGCAGACCTTTCGACAAAACAAGAGCAGGGCTTAATCTGGGCGAAGGTGCGGCTTATCTTGTCATCGAAACAGAACAATCTGCCAAAGAAAGAGGTGTTACTCCTGTCTGTCAATTGTCAGGCTATGCCAATACCTGCGACGCCTATCATCAAACTGCATCTTCGCCCGATGGCGAAGGCGCTTATCTTGCTATGACGAAGGCGCTAAAACAAAGTAAACTGCAAAGTACCGACATTGATTACATCAATGCACATGGAACAGGTACTCAAAATAATGACGAAACAGAAGGAATTGCGATTATGCGTGTTTTCAAGAACAATATCCCCTGTATTTCTTCAACAAAATCTTTTACAGGTCATACAACAAGCGCCGCTGGAAGTGTAGAAAGCGTGATTTCCATTTTGGCATTACAACATGATTTTATTCCTGTAAACCTGAATTTCTCTCAACAGATGCAGGAGCTTTCTTTTGCTCCAGAAGCTCAAGGTAAAACAAACTATAGACTGAAACATGTACTTAGTAATTCTTTTGGATTTGGCGGTAATGACTCTGCCTGTATATTTTCACGAATAGATTAGTTATGAGTATTTACATACATTCAACAGCGCATATTTCTAATCAAGAGCCTTTTGTGGACAAATGGTTTACTAAGCCGATAATTTATAATGAAAGATATGTTCGTTCCATAGAGCCTGATTTTTCTATTTACATTCCGCCTGCTGTCAGTCGTCGAATGGGGAAAATATTGAAACGGGCTTTGGCGACCTCCCTGTACATCACCCAAAAAACAAAAATAGAGAAACCTGATGCCATTATTACAGGTACGGGCTTGGGCTGTATTGAACATACTGAAAAATTTATCACTACCATGCTCGATAATAATGAAGATTTTTTATCGCCAACCTATTTTATGCAATCAACGCATAATACAATCAGTTCACAAATAGCCCTGCACCTCAAATGTAACAGTTATAATAATACGTATTGTCATCGAGGAACATCTTTTGACAGCGCTTTGTTAGATGCTTATCTACAATTTGAATTGGGTGAAATACAAACCGCTATGGTAAACGGTCATGATGAACTTACACCTGATTATTTTTTATTATTGGACAAAATCGGTTATTGGAAACAGGGCGAAATATCGGAACAAATCCTAAGAACAGGTAATACACAAGGCTCTTTTGCAGGTGAATGTTCTATTTGTTTTATGCTTGGAAACAGTTTAAAACCTAATTCTCTGTGCCAACTCAAAGGAATAGAATTGATGTATCAACCCTCAAAAGAACAGTTATTACAAACAATCAATAACATGTTGCAGGTTCACAATTTGACGATAAATGATATTGACGCCATCGTAACGGGCATCAGCGGAGACAGAGAAAATGATAATATATATAAGGATATGTATTCTTTTCTTTTCCCCCGCAAACATATTATATGGTATAAACATATTTTTGGAGAAAGCTATACCGCTTCGGGATTGGGAACCTACGTGGCAGCAACAATTCTGCATAAAGCATCTCTGCCTGAACATTTAGTATATAGTTATGGTTCGGCGTCTGTTATACCCAAAAATATATTGCTGTATAATCACTTTCAGAATAAAGATCATTCCTTAATACTCTTGTCATCATGTTCAAATTAATGAGTTTAATACTATTACAAAGTACATTGCTGGTAGCGGCACAAACATTTTTAAAAATATCCGTTCAACTCTTTGGCGCATTTTCGTGGAAATGGGAATATTTCAAAACCATATTTACAACATGGGAATTTGCTGCAGCTGGCATTTGCGCTCTCTCTGCTATGCTAACGTGGATGTATGTGTTGAAACATTACGCATTTGGCTTGGCATATCCATTATTATCTGTCAGTTATATTATAGGACTCTTATCTGCTTACTTTTTTTTCAACGAAACAATACCTCTCACCCGTTGGATTGGAGTAATAATTATTATGGTTGGCGTTTATTTTGTAGCTAAATGATTTTTTTATATGAATAGGAAGTGTGTCAAACAAATTTTGTCTTTAATTCTAATCGGAATATCTTTTTTCGGCATATCCCAACCACAAAATTACACCTTGTTGACGGGAACGGCAAAAACAAATATCGAAACAAAAATCAAAACAGCTTCGCAAAACATATTATCCATGCAATGCAAGTTTACTCAAAAAAAGACTTCTACGCTGTTTCAGGAAGAGGCTGTCTCCAAAGGTTTATTGTTTTATAAATCGCCTAATTCCTTACGTTGGCAATATACCGAACCCAATCCATTGACTTTAATCTTTCACAAGGACAATGCCTATATCCAAGACGAAAAAGGAACAATTGTCAATTCCAATAAAATGCTTAAACAATTGGGGGATTTCATTATCTCTAACATCAATGGAAACGGATTAACCGATAATGGAAATTTTAAAATAGATTACTATGCAAATGAAAAAGATAAAGATAAAAATAAAAATATTGTCTGGATAAAACTGACACCTGTCGTCAGGAGATTAAAAGAGATGTATGTGTCTATTCAAATCAAAATGTCCACTGTCGATTATCTGGCGATAGAAATTATCATGGAAGAAATATCGGGCGATAAAACAACGATTACTTTCTCCGATAAAAAAATAAACGTAAATATTCCCGACAGTCAATTCTCTACCCATTAAAACAGACTACGATATGCTGAAAGACAGTTTTTTTTCAATTCTAAATCATACACTCACAGATAAACACAGAGCAGACTTCACCATTGCATTAAATCCTGAACATACAATATATCATGTTCATTTTCCCAATAATCCTGTTACGCCGGGAGTATGTATTATACAAGTAGCTAAAGAATTGTTTTCTTTTTTGGAGCAAACAGAGTTCAATATAAGAAAAATCAAAACGGTAAAGTTTATTCATCCCATTATCCCTACAACACATCCTGTTATCAACTATCAAATGGAATGGGAAAAGATAAAACAGGATGACCCCTATTATGTAGCAGTTAATGTTTACCGGGAAGATATTATTTTCTCTAAAATGAAACTGTATATCGCCAAATAGATTTGATGCAAATGAAACAACAGTATATTCAATCTATTATGGGTCAAAGTAAAGTATGTGTAATCATTCCCGCCTATAATTGTGAGAAAACAATAAGGGATGTTGTGTTGTCTGTTTTGAAATATACTTCTGACGTCATTGTGATTAATGACGGTTCTATCGACGATACGATGAATATACTGTTATCGTTTGAGCAGATTATTTTGGTATCCTATCCTAAAAACAGGGGCAAAGGTTATGCCTTAACACAGGGATTTAATAAAGCGGTTGAGGGAGGATTTTCTCATGCTTTAACCATCGATGCTGACGGACAACACAACACTGAAGACATCATAACATTTTTAAATCTCATGCAGCGACATCCGAATGCGTTAATTGTTGGCACACGTTCTTTTAATCATCCCAATATGCCACAAGGAAATATATTTGCCAACAGGTTTTCCAATTTCTGGTTTACCCTGCAAACAGCCAATAAGTTTCCTGATACACAATCAGGCTATAGACTTTATCCCTTAGAAAAAATGAAACGAATGAGACCTTTTACGCATCGTTACGAGGCAGAATTAGAATTGTTAGTACGTTGCGCATGGAAAAATATTACTATTCTATCCCTTCCGATACAAATACATTATCCTGCAAAAGAAGAAAGAGTATCTCATTTTCGCCCTAAAAAGGATTTTCTTCGTATCAGTCTGCTCAACACTATACTTTGTCTGTTGGCTATTGTATACGGTTATCCCTCTATGGCAATACGTAAGATTATGACTCGAAGCAAAGCTAATTAGTGTCTGTCTATAAAGTATAATTATGAATTATGAATTATGAATTATGAATTGGGCTGACGCACGAAAACGCCTAATCAACGCCGTCATTGCGATCCCTCGTTCGAATTATCCTCGCAGGTTCTACCTGCATCCCCTTGTTCGGGGTATATAGTAGCACTCAATAAATCCCGTAGGGATGACATATCGGTAGAAAGAAACGGCACATTCGCAATCAATAAATCCCGTAGGGATGACATATCGGTAGAAAGAAACGGCACATTCGCAATCAATAAATCCCGTAGGGATGACATATCGGTAGAAGGAAACGGCACATTCGCAATCAATAAATCCCGTAGGGATGACATATCGGTAGAACGTTGGAATAATCTTCCGATATTGACATGTCATCCCTACGGGATTTTATTGATTGCTACCATTTTTTTCTACCGGCATATCATCCCTACGGGATTTTTTGAGCGCTACTACAGAGAGGTTTTGGTCTGGGGAGGACTATATTTTCTATTGATATGTATTCCCTACGGGAAATTTTTCTGACGTTGCTTTCTATTTTTCGATTGTGCGACGCAGGAAGGATGAGGAAAGGGGCTACTATTGGAGTTCTGAAGTTTATTGTTTGGACGATGTTGATGATTACTTTTTTGTACATTATAGACAGACACTAATTAGTGTCTGTCTATAATGTCGGAATATTTCCAGATAATGTTCACTATTCTTCAATGAGGCACTATTGAGAAAGGCATCCTGTCCCGTAGGGACAAAATGTTGGTAGAAACAGATGAATACCCGCCTTTCTTTCCTGTCCCGTTAGGGACAGAATGTAAATCAACCTGATAATATCTTACATGGCGCACCTGACG
>JAIROC010000245.1 GCA_031257735.1 Bacteroidales bacterium
TCTTCCTGCAGTGGATACTCTAAGCGCTATTTTGTTAATTAAGCCAATGGCTTTATCTGATATTTCTTCTGCTGTATATAAAGACATCGAACGACTGTATCCGTAAGACATAAGATACAGTGGATACGAGGGAGAGGTTGAGGTTGACTGGTCTTGTATGGCAAAATACTCTCCTTCTCCGCTTGTACATACGATTTCCTTTATATAATATTCCTTTGATGCTATTGCTTCATTGCCCAAAATGTCTGTCAATTTAATGGCATAATGGACTGTACTGCCATAAGCTTGGGCAGGAATAGTTGCCGTCCACAAATTGCCCGACAGATTAACCATATCCAAGGTATCATACTTTGTTATTCCTTTATTTTCAATTGTCAAAAAGAGAGACACAGAGCTGGGTATCGGCGCGCGAGAAAAAGATGTTATTTCTGCCGTTATTTCAACAGAGTCTCGATAATATAAGATATCTTCCGGATATTTGACAAATGATATTTGCAAGTCTGTACAGCCATATACGATTTGCTTTGCCGTGTCATCCCATATTGTTGGGTCTGCTTGCCCATTGGGCAGTTTTACCCATACGGCAATTGTATCATAACCTTCTACCTTAGGCGTGTAATATCCCAAAGTATCCTCAATAGCTGTCCCCCATACTAATGCAGGATTGATAGTTACAGTTTTGGTTACAGGCGTAGAGCCATTCACCGAATAAGAGACGTTGACAGTTCCCAAGTCTGACAATCCCTGATTTTTTATAACAGCAATAACAGGTATACGGCTGCTTGCTGAAACAGCAATTTGTTCCTCTATATTGATAGAAACGGACGCTGAATTGGATATGTAATTTCGTTCTAAATAAAAACGCGCATCAGATCGACGATTTGTAACACTGCTATATGCAGCGCTGGTCGCTTCGGCAAATGAATAATCAGAAAATCCGTATGCTACCGTATTGGCGGCAGTAATTGAATTGGCAAATGAAGGCATTCCCCAAGTATAGTCGCCATTCTGGTGTAACCAGTAAATCAATAAATTTTTACCCGGAGTTAAGCGGAATGATTGATCCAGCGTAATTTCTACCCATCCGGTTACATTAGCCGCCGTTCCATAAGAACCCGACCATACCAAAGTAGCCCCCTCTGCAACAGGATCTACATAAACGTTGTTGGGGATAAGAACATCATCTACGGCGCGCATGTAACACTTTTGATTTTCATAGTCCCAGCCAAATGGATCTCCATTATATATATTCCATGCTAATTTGGTAATAAATCCTCCCTGCGATTGTGGCGTAACTTCTGTCCCATAATACAATTGTTTACTCCAACTATAACTATACCCTGTATTCATCGGATATTCGTAAGATGCGTTTGCCCGATTGCCTATTTCAACATATCCAGAACCGGGACGAGTAACAACATAATTAGATTCGTCGCTTGCATAATTTCCTGTAGCGTCTCTACCTGTAACAGAATAAACAACTTTTGTTCCCAACATAAACGAAGGGATAGTGGCTTTCCACAGAGAATCTCCCTTTACTCTTGTCATTAAAATAGAATCTTCTCCAAGAATAACCCCGTCCCTTGTTGCCGTATATTTTAGCCATGGCGTTTCAATGGGAGCATAGGTTTGCGTTTTTACTCTGGCATTAATAGTCCATGGACCTCCAAAGGTAACTGAATCTTTAATAAATGGCTCTACAAATTCAACAATAGGCAGGGCAAGCGAATAAGGAGCCATTATCACTTCTATATTATCCAACAGCCAACCGTAAGAAATTTGCGTTCCAGTAGTGTTACCATGTTCAATAATAAAGCGAAACTGAACGCCGGCATCGCCCGCGACTTCAAAACCTACATCAAAGGTTTCTTCTTTCCACCACAATTGCGTAGGCATTGCTAATGAATCGCCTGCCTGCCATTCAGGATAGCTGGAAGCATTAAAGCCTGTCGCATTGTAATTACTTGCATTCCCCTTATAGGATTCAACAGGAATACTTTGCCATCCCTTCTGACTTATTTTGTATTCAATACGGACTTTATCCATAGGGGAGACCTTACAAATATGACTGAACCGTAACAGAGCAAACGAACAACCTGTAAGGTCATACGTCTGCGTAGTAAATATCACGCTGTCGCCCGGCATATTGGGGACAATGCCCCGCAACGCATTAGGCAAACTTAATGAACAGTTTGTATCTATCTTCCATGCCGAAATCGGAGAAGATGTCCATGAAACAATATTACCGTCAAAATTCTCGGTAATCGTTGTATCTGTCTGTGCGGATACACCTTGTATCCAGCAGGAAATAATTCCTGCAACTAAAAGTAATCTTACTTTTTTCATTTGTTATTTAATTTTTAAATTTAAATTTAATTAATGCCTACTCTTTGGTTGCGGATTTTCAGCTTCCTCCGCTAGATCTAATTGAAAATTGAAAATTGAAAATTGAAAATGAGCTAACGCACGAAATTGTCCAATCAGCGCCGTCATTGTCTGAGCTTTGATTTTCATTTGATTTATATAATTGTTTTGATTGTTTGCTGTTGTAGAGACGGTGCGCGCACCGTCTCCTTTTACAATGACATAATCAGAAACATCATTTATTCTTTTTTTTGCTGACGATGAGACGGTGCGCGCACCGTCTCTACATTCTTCGTTCGGACGAGGTTCTACCTCGTTCGTTCTATCCGAGCAGGCTATGCCTGCATTTATTTTTATTGTCCTGTCTTCGTTCGGACGAGGTTCTACCTCGTTCGCTCTATCCAAGCAGGCTATGCCTGCATTTATTTTTATTGTCCTGTCTTCGTTCGGACGAGGTTCTACCTCTGTGGTAGCGCTCAAAAAATCCCGTAGGGATGATATGTCGGTAGAAAAAATATCAGCATTCAATAAAATCCCGTAGGGATGACATGTCAATATCAGAGGATTATTCCAATACCGTAAGCTAAAGCATACGGTTAATAAAGTGTCGTCCCTGCGGGACTTCACCCTACCGTTCACTTGTTCTCTTTGTCCTTTCGTGTCTTCGTCTTTTCGTGCATTCATCCTTTCGTCCCTCATTTTTAATTTTTAATTTTTAATTTTTAATTATCCCCCTCATTTTCTTTTTCTTTTTCTGCATGTAGGTGTCCGAGGTGTTGAGCTATTCTATCGTTGTAGCGTTTAATGATAGCATTAATTTCGGCAACAAAAGTAGCGTATTGGGTTTCTCCTTCTTTTCCTTTCGAGATAATATTTCCATTTACAACATAGACAATATCTCTATAAGCCTTGTCACTTTCTTTTCGTGCTTCTTTTGTTTGAAAAGCAGGTTTTTCTGCCCGTTGTTCGGTATAGGATTTCTCCAAATTCTCAAATTCATTATTACAAGTCTGTAGTTCTTTTATCCATGGCGTCAAACCTGTAATTTCTATGTCCTCAGCATATTTAGTTTCAAATTCTTTTAACATATCGTTAACAGCTTTTGTTTCCGCATCATAAGGCAGGTGTATGATGGGTGTTGGTTTGTTATAAGTATCGAAGACTATTTTAAGTCTATGTGCGGCGGCACGTATAGCATTGTCAAAATGTCGGAGAGCGGATTTCAATGCATCTTTAATTCCCAATACCAAATTATCACGTTTAAGATCGACTTCCTGTTTCAAGTCGGAAATATTGCTTTTCCGAACAACCTTATGACAAAGTTCTTCTTTCTTAATAGCCGCGCATAATGTATCGTACAATTTTTGAATTTCCAATACATCCGGACCAAATTTTCTAATTAAGTTCATTACTTCAATAAGGAACTGCAAATGGAGAGCCAATGACAATAAATAAATTCTAATGTTTTTGATGTTCATAATAATTATATTTTAATCTGTTTATATTATATTTTAATTTAGTTTTATACGAATATGAGAGGGGGTATAATATCTCCCGAACTGGAAAGTATCCAGTAAAAGGTATTTCTGGACATAGTACAAATGTATTCTGCCTGTTCAAGGGTATTGCTGGACATAGTACAAATGTACTCTGTTCGTTCAAAGGTATTGCTGGACATAATACATTTGTATTTTGTTCGTTCAAAGGTATTGCTGGACATAGTACATTTGTATTCTGTTCGTTCAAAGGTATTGCTGGACATAATACATTTGTATTCTGTTCGTTCAAAGGTATTGCTGGGCATAGTACATTTATATTGTCTCCAGCAAACAAATTGCTGGACACAGTACATTGATAATCTGTCTGGTGAATAGATTGCTGGATATAGTATAAATAATAAGCATCTAGTAAACAGACTATTGAATATATTCTCAGATAAAATCTGTTTGGCAAACGTTTTTGGGGGGAGCTTTGTATAAGGTAAATTTTTTCTTCTATATATTCTTCTATATATAATATATATAATATATATATAAGGTAAATTTTTTCTCTGCAAAATGCCGAATAAATACGGTGTTTGTTTGAGCAACAATTTGTAAATTGAAGTAAGAAAAAACTTACAAAATTGAAAGCACAATAACAACGTTTCCTTCTTGAAGGAGAAACAGTTAATTTGTATTTGAAAGTAGGTGAGGAGACGCCAGCAGAGAGAGAGAGAGAGAGAGAGAGAGAGAGAGAGAGAGAGAGAGAGAAGTAATCAATGAGTTACGATTTTCACGTGCGCGTAAACTACCTACTCCTACCGATACATGTAAGTATTCAGCTGAGAAGAAACGAGCAAAGCAATCCCTTACCCCTGTGAGAACACAAGACTGCAGGCTATCATTGCCGTAATTTGTTCCATCTACCCTTATTAATTTTGTCGCTTCTAAATTCATCTGCTCTTTATTTCTTTATATATACCTTATATATGTTTTAAAATTGTTCGCATGTTTTATCTTAAATCAAGATGTCGCAAAGGTACAATCTTTTTACCGAAAATAACGATTCCTCGGAAAAAAGTTTTCAACAATGCAGTAGTGATCAAAATTACTGAATGATTACGAGTTATAGCGATAAATGGAAAGTTATTAACAATGGTATTTTGTCGATTTTCGCTTTTTGGAGCGAAAAAGTAGCTGTGTTTTTCTGCTTTCTCAGAAAAAATGAAAAAAGAAAAAGACGCGAAAGGGTAATTATGAATTATGAATTATGAGTTATTTTCTTGCGTTAGCCTAACTCATAACTCAATTTAGTATTCAAAGACGCTTCCGCCGAAGAATTCCCGTAAGATAGACAGGTGAGGTACATCTTTTTCGGCTATTCCTACAAAATAGCTAAACAATTTTATCAATCGGATAGCTTCTGTTCGTTCATCTACATTTTCGGGGACTTGTTCCAATAGAGGGACAGCATGTTGTTTAAACAGACTCAATTCGCAAAGCATCGCTGAGTTAAACATAATATCTGCATTTTCCTGATAGGGGAATATCCATTTTTCTTCGCCTTTTCTTACGCTTGCCCAGCGTCGCAGGGATTCTGTTGCCGTATAACCTCTATAATTATTGTCCCGTATTATACGTCGTATAAGGCGATTATCGTTAGAATGAATAGGATTATGTTTATCCATTGCTAAAGAGGTCAGGGCGGAAACAAATACTTTATAGGTAAGCGATGCATCTATATTTTTGGCTAACATCGGATTCAAACAGTGGATACCTTCCATAAGAATAATAGATTTTTTATCTAATTTTAAGGTAGAACCTGTCCATATTTTTTTCCCATGTTGGAAATCGAAAGTTGGTGTTTTTATTTCTTTCCCTGCAATCAAATCGTTTAGTTGCTGATTTAATAAATTCAGGTCAAGTGCGTCGATATGTTCAAAGTCATAATTTCCCTGTTCATCTTTTGGGGTTTGTTCTCGCTCTACAAAGTAATTATCAGAGGAAATTTGTACAGGATGATACCCTAAAACCCCTAATTGAACCGATAATCGACGGCAAGTTGTTGTTTTTCCCGAGGAAGATGGACCACTAATAAGTATCATTTTGACATTATCACGCGATGCGATTTCATCGGCAATTTTCACAATTTTCTTTTCCTGCAATGCTTCTGAAACCAAAACCAATTCTTTTGCGCCTCTTGTTTTTATCACTTCGCCCAAATCTCCCACGTAGGGAACTTCCATTATTTGGCTCCATAGTTTATGTTCTTTAAACACATGAAACAATTTAGACGATTTGTGTACGGAAGACATTCTATCTGGAACATGTCGCGAAGGTGTTCGCAATAATAAACCTGTTTCATATTTATTTAAACCAAAATATTTCAAATATGCTGTTGAAGGAACTAAACATCCAAAGAAATAGTTAATAGTATCTCCCACAGAGTAAACGGAAGTGTAAAATATATTACGTTGTTTTAATAATTTCACTTTATCATACATCCCTCTGGAATTATACAGTTCTATTGCGTCCTGTGTCAGCATGGTTTTTCTGGTAAAAGGAATATCCATTGCCACTAATTCTCTCATTCGGTTTTCGATGGTTTCCACAACAAAATCATCAACTTGAAAGTTAGGATTTTCAAATTCACAATATCTTCCACCTGATATAGAATGTTTTATAACAATATCTTCTGCAGGATATATATCTTTTACCGCTTTATATAACAGAAAATCTAAAGACCGATTATACATAGCGTCTCCCGATACATTGGTCGCGTCAAAAAAATAAATAACTTTATTTGAATAGACTTTATAGTTTAGGGACTTAACTTTATTATTCACCTTTGCCCCTATAACAGGGTAGGACAATTGTATGTCCAAATCTTTAGCAATTTCCGATAATTTGGTACCATGAGGATATTCTTTCTTTAGGTTTGCCTTATTAACACAAACTATTTCCATATTGTTTACCTATTAAATGACACTGTTATCCGATAAAAAAATCATCGGATCATAACCCATAACTCATAACCCATAACTCATTCATTGTCTTCTTTTTTTGTCCGTCGTCCTCTGATGTCATGTATACGTCTGGAATTAAAATAAGTAGAAACAAAAGTATCATCTTTGATATATACTTCTACAAGGTCGTCAAGTGTTTTAAGTTGTTTACGAAGTTGTTTAAGCAGTTGTTCTATATGTGCTGTTGCTTCCATACGTTCATCAATAACAATATCTCGTTGAGCGTAGAGTGTTTGCAATTGATTAGCAAGGTTTCTCAAATTATCTACTATTGTTTGATCTATCCCATACTCGGCAAGCTCGCTAAGGTGTTCCATACATACATTTACTATCACCATAGCGATACTGCACAAGTCATTTTCTCGTAAAATATAGAGAGCTGAACGTGAAAAATTCGTCTTTTCAAGTAAGACTTCATTTTCTGTTACTCCTGCATAGCTTCTTACGCACAATGCTACTTGATATAATGTTGTTTCTAAAACATCGCGAGTTTGGGCTTTTGATGCTGTATGTCCAACAGGATTGGAGTCGGTTTGCTTTAGACGGGCAGTTTTAATCTCCTCTACTGTTTGGTTCACCTTTTCTCGATACAAAGCTACTATTTTTGTATTAATCCATACATTTACGTGATTTGCAAAATGTTGCATTACGGCAATTGCCATATTAAGATAATTATCCTGTGATTTTCTCATACTCTTTGATTATTTTTATTTAGGCTGCAAAGGTACACTTTTTTTTATACGGAAGAAAAAAATCAATATAAAAAAGCGCTTAAAAATCATTTAGTCCTATTTATCAAACTATTAATGACTATTCTTTTTTAACAGGGGAAAAATTATATTCTGTCGTTTATAAATTATATTCCATCGTCTATAATTCATTTTCTATGTGTCTATGATTAATTTTCCATTATCTATGATTAACTTTCCGTCGTCTATAATTAATGTTCCGTCATCTATGATTAACTTTCCATCGTCTATAATTAACTTTCCGTCGTCTATGATTAACTTTCCGTCGCCTATAATTAACTTTCCGTCGTCTATAATTAATGTTCCGTCGTCTATAATTAATGTTCCGTCGTCTATAATTAACTTTCCGACGTCTATAATTAACTTTCCGACGTCTATAATTAATGTTCCGACGTCGATAATTAACTTTTCGTCGTCGATAATTAACTTTCCGACGTCTATAATTAATGTTCCGACGTCTATAATTAACTTTCCGACGTCTATAATTAATGTTCCGACGTCTATAATTAATGTTCCGACGTCTATAATTAATGTTCCGCTGCCATTTTGACAGTTTCAATTGCCATTTAAACATTTTCCGACGACGTTTAGACACTTTCCGACGACGTCTGGAGACTTTCCGACGGCATTTGGAGACTTTCCGACGACATCTGGAGACTTTCCGATGGCATTTGGAGACTTTCCGACGGCATTTGGAGACTTTCCGACAACATCTGGAGACTTTCCGACGGCATTTAGATACTTTTCACTGCCATATTGACAGTTTCAGCCATCAATATAAAAACACTATCAATTTTTTAATCACAAAAAACACTATGAAACTATGAATTTAT
>JAIROC010000045.1 GCA_031257735.1 Bacteroidales bacterium
AGTATAAAATTCTCCTGTCGAATCGTGGTTTACGCTATTCTTTGCCGACCTGTTTTTGCAACCGCCGAATGAAATCAGCACAATGACGAAAAATACTAATAAATGAACGCTAATTATACTGTTTTTTGTATCCATAACTGTTATTTTTTTTAACAAATTTAATGCAAAGGTAACTGTTTTTTTAAGAAGAAAACTGTTTTTTATTTTCCTCTTCCCATTTACTTAATATCATTTGAGCTATATTATATTGCTTTTCTGCGATATTTTCCAAAATTTTCCTGTGATTTTCAAGTTCAATATCGTATCTTTGTTTTTCCTGTTCTATTACCAGCGCTATTTCAGACTGTCGTTTTATTTCTGCTTTTTTCCTTTCATCTTCTGCCTCTTGCCTTTCCTCATCAATGGCTTTTTCCAGTTCTGCAATTCGTTCATTTTTTATTTTATCCAATTTAATATCATATTCTGTAGGTTTGCCCATCAATTTCATCCATGTTGGCAATATTTCAATCATAAGAAAGACAAGAAAAATAAACCATCTTAAAAATTGTACGCCAAAATTAGGATGAGTAAGAAGTGTCATGAATTTTGTATCAAAACCATTTAATCCTTTGACGAACTTTTGTTTTTCGTCCGTTTTTACAGCAACTGTTTCTTTATCAGATTCAATCTTTTTTATTGACTTATCTACAAGGGTGTCTTGTTTTGCAATTCTATTCTCCAAATCTTTCTGATATTTTTCTTTCTCGGCTTTAATAATGGATTTATATTCCTCTACTTCTTTGTGTTTATTATTATAATCAGTTACTGCTCTGTCATATTCGGTTCTCTTCGACAAATAAACACGGTACTCATCTGAACTTATGATTTGCTGACCGAGAGAATCTATTGGAACTTTACTATCTGCTATCTTTTTTTCACTGTTTTTATCGTTCTTTTTTGCCTCCAGTGTCAGTAAATTAGGGAGTTCTCTCTCGTAATTGCTTTGTGCTTCCTGAAAAGTGACTGTATTTGGATTTTTGCCTTTGGCGATAGATAGACTGTCTTTCTTTGACTGGTAAGATTTCAACTCATTTTGTGTACCTTCAATATCCATTGTTTTTTTCAATTCTCTCTCGTATTTCATCCATGTCGAATCAGCATCTATTTGCATCTGATATTCTATTTGGTCTTTAAATAAAAAGTGGTCTAATGGGCTGGACATAAAAAGCGCCAAAAGTATGCCAAGAAAAATACGGGGAAAGAAATATATCAGGATTTTTTTTGCTGTAGATAATTTATCCACATGAACTTTGTCTATCGTTAGAACCATCATTTGGTCGATGGAATAAACCAGCAAACCCCAGATTAATCCAAACAGTATCGTTATTTTCCAGGTACCTCCAAAATCGTGTCCTGCAAATCCTCCACAAAATGCTGCAAACAGGAAAGTCGTCACAAACAACAATCCTTGTCGAGAATAATATTTATACGTAGTGGGACATTGTTTTATTAACCAAATTTCATTACCTGATATTCCCCATAATACTCTTTGCAAAAGTGTGTATTTAGCATTTATTTCAATTTTTCCCATACTTCAATATATTAAAAACATGTTTATTAATTTCATTGTATGTGATTGTTATTATTTTATATATATTCTTAAACTGTCCGGTAAGTAATGACTTATATTGTTTGCTTGTTTCTCTGCTTTGCAGAAATTTGGAAATGGGAAAACTGTTATCTATTTTAGACAGAGAGAAGAGCAATGCCGACAAATCCGGTAATCCTGGTAAATCCGGTAATCCTGGTAATGCGGGTAAAGAAATACCGGTTATTTTCGGTAATTCTTTCACGCTAATCAATATTTCCCGTTCAACTTTGTCTAATTCGTTACCAGCGATTATTTTATAGAGAGTCGTTTCTTCGGGAGTTACCTTTATCATTGCCGTCTTCGACACATCAACAGGACTTCCATATTCTGCTCCTAATACATTCTCCTTACATTGCAGAAGTATTTCCGTTGCATTTTTTACATCCCAACGAAGTGTGACGGGAATCGTTTGTATTGTGTATGTTTTATCTGCTGAAATGGTTAAGTCTACATAATTAAAAACCTGTACTGTTACTTCCGATTCAATCTCTTTTAAATCGGCCAGACTTGTTACTTTTAGTTTATATGTTATGGAATTGGGGGGAGTCATTCTATACGACAACATACTTGTTACATCTATTTCCTCTTTGTCTGCAACAAGAATAATCTTTGTGTAATTGCTTACATTCCATGTTAAATCTACTTCATCGCCTGTAAGAATTTTCTCTTTTGAGGCAGAAAACTCTGATATTTCGGGCGCCGGATAAACTTTTATTGTGATTTCTGTTTCATAAATATTATCTTTATAATCCTGAATTGTAAGCGTATAAGTTGTATCGCGTATCGGCGAAATTGTCCGATTGTCTTTTAGAAGCACCTCGCCTAAGCCCGAAATACTGATTTTTTTTGCATACAAAACTTCCCACGAAAACGTTATGGTTTCGTTCTCAAAAATTTCCGTTTTATCAATATTCCAAACAACTTCGGGCGTTTTTGATTCTAAAATGGCTTGTCTGATTTCTCTTTTAAAGGCACAATGCTCCAAAGGGCAACCTTGTCCTTTTTTAAGTTGGTCGTCAATAGCTCTCTGCAATGTTCGCTTGCAGGCGGGACATCTGAGATATTGTTGAAGTGTAACTTTTCTTATGATTCTTGTAATCAGATTTGCCATTTTGTTACTTTTTGATAATGCGAATAGTTGGTTTGGGCTTTTTAATTGCTCTTATTTTTGCTTTTTCTGTAATGGCTCTCTGTATTTCCTGTTCAAACACACAGCCCCTCACTCCGCAACCTGCTCGCTGTGAAGATTGTTCTTGAATTGCCTTGTTTTTATTCCGTTTACAAATCGGACATCTTTTAATTTCTGCCATAATTATTTTGGGGCATTTTTTCTGCAAAAGAATTTTGACTGCCAACAAGATTTTTTTTGAGAATTACTGTTTTGCTTTAATTGCTCTATTTCAGATAATTTACTTTGTAAATCTTTTCCCAAGTTTTCAATTTTTTCCTGTCTGCTTTGTAATTCTGTTTTTAACTGTTCTATATTTTCGAGTGCCTGTTGTAAATCATTCGTTAAAGAAATCTTATTTTGCTCTGCGTTTTGCAAGTTTGATTTTAAGTTACCTAATTCTGTATTCCTTTGCAATGCAGCTTTCAAATTTTCTTCTGTTTTGTTTTGCAGTTCTATCTTCAAACGCTCTACTTCTGCCGTCAATTCATTTATTTTTTCGTCGTTTTTTTTTGCGTCCTTTATTTTGTGGCTTTCGTAGGGCGAATACAAAAGTTTTTTTGTGTCGTTAAATAGAGCGTAATCGGCATATTCAACGACTTCACTCCCTTTCGTTTTGAAACCTTTTACCTGATTTTTTAGAATATCAACGACAAGTCCAATTTGGTATGGCTTGTAAAAATTGGTTTTCAAACAATTATAATCCGTGCCAGAATAGAAAACGCCAAATCCGGGGTGCGTATGTATCCAAATTAGCATCAAAGAATTATCATTTTGGCAGTTCTCTGAAATTTTTGCTAAACATTCCTCCGACATCTCTACATAAGTAAAATGGGAATTGCCGTTACCTTCTTCGTATTTTGTGGCAACAACAAATTCGCCGAATTGGTCTTTGTAGTAATTGCCCACAAAAATACCTTGCGACTCGCACTGCGTTTCACTATAAACATTATTGCCGTGACTGACAAATGCGTTCCACGCATAATCCTGTATATACACAAAAAAATCAGGTATTGAATTTTCGTGCAATTCTGCCCTGTCTTTGAAATCAATCAATGCGTCATCGGTTATTTCCGAAACATCTTTTGGGGTAATTACTTTTGTTTTTACTATTTTCATATCAATACTAAAATTTTATTATTACTTGATCGCAAATTATTTACCATGATTATATCGTGTTCTTTTATACCGAAATCGGACATTGGCAGTTCTAAAAAGAACTTGTGATTGGGATTTGTCAAAAACAATTCTTTGTTTATCTGCCACTTTGCTTTTACGCCTTCCGATTCATTGTATTTGTCCGCACAATCGGCGCACCAACGGTCATTGTCATAAACTTCTGACTTGAATTTTTTAATAAGTATTTCCTTACCGCAACTTTCACATTCCATCGAATATATGAACTCCTCGTTCCAATTTATGTAGAAATCAGCATTAAGTTTATTGTTCAGTTCAGTCAGTAAATCTTTGATTGTATTTATATTATTCAATTCGGACTTGAAAATTTGATAATCAATATTTTCGTGCAAATGGCATTTTTCGCTTTGCGGATATTCAATTTCAAGTATTCGGTGATAGTCGGCTGCATACTGTAAAAGTTTGTTTTTCAAGTGGCTTTCACCTTTCAAAAACATAATAATTTCGGTGGCAACCAAAACGCCTGCTAGTGCCGCTGCAACTTGAATTGTGGGTATATGAGCCAATTTCGTATCAACCATTTTCAATTTTGAGCAACTTTGTCGCGTCCCAGCAAAATCGCCAAAGCCGATAACTTCCCGCAAACAGGCATCTGTCAGCTGTTCGTTTGGGAAAAATGAAATCTGAACGGTAAATTTTTCAAATCCCATTTCAAAAAACGGCTTTTTCAACCGAACGCACCAATCGTTAATATAGGCACGGGCATCCATCGTATCGACGCAACAAATTACAATGTCGTTATCAAGAAAAATTTGCTTGCCGACATCTTGAATTTTAGCGTTTATTCCCTGAATATTTGGCGACTCGTGCAATGAAATTTGCTGTAATGCCTTTGCTGCAATTTCCGCTTTCGATTTGCCAATGTCGCCTTTTGAAAAAAGCGTTGTGCGCGAAAGATTGCTGTCTTCTATCGGGTCAAAATCGACAATGGCAAAATTGCCAAAACCCATTAAAGCCAAGTTTTTCAGCACTTCGTTACCGCCTGCGCCTGCGCCAATCACTAAAATTTTAGTACCTTTGATTTTTTCGCCTACTTCTTTACCTATAACCCGCTCTTGGCGGTCAAAATAATTATTCGTTGTCATTTTTTGATAATTGTTATTTTTTTAATAGGTTGTTGTTCGGGCATTTTCTTTACAATGCTGATTTTAGGCTTTTCCATAGGAGGTGCAGTCTGCGTTTTAGGCACAACTGTAATCGTTTTTTTTGTAGTTAAATCCAATGGCCACGTTATATTAGTTACAGGTTTTCTTCCCCGAAGAACCCAATAATTAAATGCTGCGCTATTAAAATGACTACCTTCTGCACAAACAAATGAATCTTGATTTATCAAAGCCCCTAACGAAATGATAAAATGCCATAATCCATTATCTTTCGCTACAATCCAAGCATTACCGGAACAAATAGTTGTTTGGTGTACGTGATTATTGAACGGCTCAAAATTGCTGTTAAAATTCACAAGAGGTCCATTATCTGCCTCTCTGCTTGACAAAACAGGTTCGGATAGTGTTATTCTTACCTCTGCGTGATAATCATTTCGCAATTGTCCTTTTCCTACATAAACAGGCATTTGATAATCTACAATATAGATTTCAGGGTATCTTCCTGCGGTTGGCATAGATAACACCATTTTCGTTTCGCCTGTTACACGGTCTTCATATTTGACCGTAACATACTTTGCAAACTCCGTGTCTTTTTGGAGTTTTTGCATTAAATTAAATTCTTCACGCAGAAGAACATCTTCGTAAAATGTATTCATATTATATCTATTTTTTTTGATTTAAATTCATTCTATTGTTTTCCATATAATAACAAGCGTGCTACCATCAATACAACCTATTGAAGATAACGAGTTAAACATATCAAGTGGAAAACAACCAACTTTATCATATAACATTATCTTAAAATCAGTAGTGTTTCCATATCCGCCTTCTTCAGGTAAAATACCTTCTTGTATAAGAACATATATTAAGTCCTTGCCTGTTACTGTACCTAAATCAACATCGAGTACTTCAAATTCTTCCCCTGTAGTAGCATCTATTATTTTTAAATTTGCCATAATTTATTTTTAAATAATTTACAAAAAATAAAAGTACCTCACAGAAAAACCCACAAGGTACTTTTTTACAGTTACATACCCACCACCTTTTCCATAAATTGCGCTTTGTCGTTGTCTTGAAACCCCAACTTTTCTAATGTCGTGTTTTCATCTACAACTTGTGAGCCTTTTAAGAACCACCAGTTTTGCCCTGCGGCCCGCAGTCCCAAATCATCGGAACTCAAAATGTCTTTCGGTGTAACCTCTGCGAAGTCAATGTCGAGTACTCTGAACTCTTCGCCTGTTGTTGAGTCGATTAAATTTAATGTTGCCATTATTTTTTAAATTTTATTTTGCTCCCAATCCCCAAACAGAGCGTTAAACTTTATTTTTATATTATTCAAAACACAGGGATTAAAAGTGTTTTGATTATTTTTTACAATTTTAATTTTCTTGTTTTCTTTAATCGTTTTCTTGTTAATTCTCTTGCTTATACTATCAATTATATTTTCAATCTTCGGCAAAAAAACGTTATCAATCAAACTCCCACCAAAATTTTGTGTTAATTTGAAATACATTATTGAATATCCATTGCCTTGCTTTTCGTACCTTGCGTAGCCGCAGCCCAGATATTCAAAATCAGGATTCAAAATATTTTTTCTGTGTCCGGGCGAATTCATCCAACCCTCAACTACTGTTTTTGCAAATTCGTAATAGGAATATGGGAATATCTCTGTTCCGTTTGTGGAATATAAATGTTGTGTCCCGCTTCTGTTTTCAACTGTAAAATTTTCATTTGCTTTGATTACAGGGTAATCGGCAATATTTTCGCCACAACACATAAAACCCTTAAAATCATTGTTTTGTACATATTCGATACGGTTTGTCAGTGTTTTATATCTTGTATCAAAAGTGTTTTCATGACTGAAAAAGTTATGATTTCTCATTTGCTCGGAATGTAAAATCGCTGTTTCCCTTAACTTGTTATGAAATTGAAACTGTTTTAGATTATGTTTTCTGCGTTCGATATTTGTAAACCAAAATACAGCGGCATTGAGCAAATCCTCATTGGCAAAGAACTTTGTGATTTTTTGCTGTAAATTTGCTATGCTGTAAAATGTATTTACATCATAATCAGAATAATAATCTTTTTTATTAATTTTAAGTTTCATTTTACAACCTTACAATTCTTATTCTATTATTTAATAATATGGGGATTCTTAAAACCCACTTTGTTTATTTGACTTTTACACAGAGCCAGAATCCCATTAAAATGTTTCCCTTTTTCTGCTAATGCCTTTTCCACATCACCGTGAAAACTTAACGCATTGCTCTTTACTTTTTCAATTACAGGACTCATACTTCCCGTTGCATCAATGCACAAAACCATGTCCACTGAATACTTAACACCTTGATATTCCATAAAATTTTAATTTAAAAATGTTTATACTCATATTTGTTTATTTAAATATAGTTGAAATTTTTTTCCACAATAATTGTACTTCTTCAATAACTTTTTCATAAAGAATTTCAACAGTTGTAATAACATATTCATATAAATAAATACTGTCTGCAACTATCAATAATACAGCATAATAGATCAACAAAAATGGAAAGAAGATGAAGAAAAAGAACGTAAACCAAAAATGCTTTTTATGATACAAAATTATTTTAAACTCATCGTTAAAATAACGTGATTTTGTCTTTTCCCCGATTACTTGTATCAGTTGTTCAAGTTGTACAATCACATATAAGGCAAATGTCCCTGCAAATAGATATGCAATCAAAGGGAACGCAATAATTTTCATGACAATATGAACATCTTTTTTCATATACTTATCCATCTTATTTGTTTATGTCAATAAATTCATTATTTCTCTTGCATCTGTTTTTGTAAAACCCCGTGCCGTAATCGTTTGTCCGCCTTTACTTTCAATCACTACGTCCGCAAAAAGGATATTCTCATTAATTGCGACGCTCGCAATGTTTCCTGCGGAGATAACGATTGATTTGTATCCGATGATTTCACCTTTATAATAGGTGATTTTCGGACCTTCAACCGTTATCTTGTCAGGGAACAAAACATTGTTCTGTCGTGAAATCCTTTGTGCGATAAATGTCGGCATAAGAGCTGTTCAATCAATATAAACAACTATACGACCTTCAATCCTGCCATCGTACTCCGGCTTCCCCTGCACATAGACAGTACCCTCCCCATTATCTTCCGAAAAATGGGCTTCACCATTCCGGTCTGTATATTGGTCTTTGCTGAAACCTCTGAACAAACCCTTAAAACCAACCGATACCTTTTTATAATAGGCAGGTCTTCCTGTACTGCGTTCAAATACTTGTATAGTAAACATATTCTATCGTTTTTTTAATTGTATTCATACTCTTAATTCTTAACTATCCCCAACGCTTCGAGCAGTTGCGGTTTATGGTATAAAGCTATTCGCGCTATCGCCCTGAAGCTACTGTACCATTTACATAATTCGTCGAAAGCCTGGTCGCGTTCGAGAGTAGCCTGCTGGGCGCCGCTTTTTTCGCCCAACTGTTTGCTGTGCAAATTTTCGACCTCGTTCACTGCCTGTAATTCTCTTTCGAGTCTTTCGACAGAATATCCGAATCCGGCAATCACAGTCAAAGCGTCCGGACTGTTCAACAGGTTGGTGTAGAATATTCTTGCATCGCGTAACCAACCCGAAAGGCTTTTATTCCGTTTACCCGTTGCGTTGAACCGCTGCAAGAGTTCCGGCTGTCCGACAAACGCGACACGAACCACTTTCAACGTTACCATATAGTCGGAGTATGCCGTTATCCGGAATTTCCCCAATTCGCCGGTAGCGATAAACTGGTCGCTACGTTCTTCCACCTGAGTACTCGTCAGGCGCATAACTTTGTTCAGAAGTCCTTTTCCTTCTTCCATTCTTTCGGGAGTATATCCGAA